>JBKJJB010000041.1:0-4623 GCA_046598235.1 Chitinophagales bacterium | reverse complement strand
TGCGTGGAGATATAAAAGCATCATCGGTAAATGGTGCGCGGCTTTCATAAGCTCCGTTCAAGTATAGATAATTTCTTCCATCAATTTTATAAGTAACACCGGCTTTTGCACCACCGTTTACGAAAACTTTAGCAGCAGATTTTCCTTCGCTGTTATCAGGAGCAAGTCCGTAACGTGTTTTGCCGTTTCGCCAAAAAGAAGTAGTTGAAAACTGACCGGCTACAAAAAAGTCAACATGGTTGTATTTGAAAACAGATTGCGCCCATACCGCACCTTTGTGCGTATTGATAAAATAATCGTAACTGTATTTATCGCCTTCACGCAGAATTCGGTTTGGACGATTTAAATCATTTTGAGCTATGCTAAAACTATCGGGAAAATCTCGCTCGCCAAATTGATTTACATCTACAAAATAATCGGCTCCTAATAAGTCTTCTACCTCCATGTAATTTTCAGTACGCTCAAACTGATAGGTAAGTCCCGTAGCGATAGAAATGTGGTCGTTAATCGCATTATTGTAAACAGAAGAGAAATTGAATCTACGCGCATCTTCCACTCTGTTCTGCACAATGTATCTGCCGCGCTTGCCATACACTGTATTGCCTGTAATTCCATTAGCATTTGCTACTGAATCGTAACTCATTGCATTGGCTTCATAAAATCCGTCCCAATCTATTTGGCGCTTGCTTTCGTTGGTTCTAAATTCAAGTTCTGCTAAATCGCGTTGAGTGGAATCTTCGATATAACTTGGAAGGTAGCGATAGTAATCCGGTCGTGGATTGGCAGCGTTGTAAAAATCTATGCCGGTGCGTTCACGCTTGCCAAAAGTGAAACCTGCAGCGGTAACCATGCTTTCGTGATTATTTATTTTCCAGCTATGATTTAGCATAATCAATGGCTGATGACTTTTGCCTATTACTGAATTACGCTTTTTACCATTCTGCCACCCCCAGGTATAATTGTAGTAATTGGTTCCTGCAAGATCATATAATTCTTGTATAGCAGCAGCGGATTTGCCATCGCGCACCGGTGCGCCAAGCATGGTTAAACTAACCGAATGATTGTTGCCAAAAAATTTCTCTACCGATAAAAAGTAAGAATATCCATCGTAGAAAGTTCCCGGAACGTAGCCTTCATTCGCCCATCTGCGGCTAAACGAAGCAGATACAGCCCAACCATGTTTCATAATGCCGGTACTGTAAGTTGCCATTAAACGGTGGCGGTAATTGCGATTAGTTGTGGCATACGAAACCTGCAACTGTTTGCGTTGCTTGGATGCGCGAACATCTAAAGAGAAAGCACCGCCCACTCCTCCATAGGCAAAAGTGTTTGGCTGTAAGCCAATGCTGATTTCGCGGTTATAGAAAACAGAATTTAATCCGCCCCATTGTCCCCAGGCTGTTCCTCCATCTTCCAAATCGTTTACCGGAATTCCGTTCAGGTAGGTTGTAAAATTTTCATTTTCGTACCCGCGTATTTTGAAACGTGCTGAACTAAATACAAATGAAGCTGTGTTGTAAAATGGGTCGCGCGAAGCATTGAGCGAACTGGATATGTTTTCGCTGCCTTCATCATTTGCTTCACTTTCTGAAATAGTAACAGTGGGAATTTCTTCCTCAAAGTTGACCTCGGGGGTATCGGTAACTGCTACAATAGTTTCCGTAGATGGATTGATTGTAGTGGTTTGTGCAAACGCAAGAAGCGGAGTAATTAAAACAAGAAGCGATATTATTTTTCTGTTCATGAAAACAGTTTTGTGTGTCGGAATTGGAAGGGCGCAAATCTATACAAATTTAGTCCCCGTAAAACTCTCTATTGTTAAGTCTTTTGTAAGTTGGGGTTAAATGTTGAGAACCCGGGTTTTCACATTATGGTTTTGCTAAGTTTGCCGCCTAAATAAAGTAAATGAGATACTCTCTTTTTGTGCTTCTCTTTCTTCTTTCAAATGCAACTTTTTCTCAGGAAAAGAAGTACAAGATTGGGGTTATATCCTTCTATAATTTGGAGAACCTCTTCGACACCATTAACGACCCCAATAAAAATGACGAAGATTTTACTCCTGCGGGAGCGAATCATTACACCGCTCAGGTTTATCAGGATAAAATTCAAAAACTGACGGAAGTACTTTCACAAATTGGTACCGATATTACTCCTGATGGATTTTCGATATTGGGTGTTGCAGAAATAGAAAATGATAAAGTTCTTGAAGACATTGTTGCTCAGCCACAATTCGCAAACCGACATCTCAAAATTGTGCATTACGAAGGACCTGATGAAAGAAGTATTGACTGCGCTTTAATTTATAATCCTAAGTATTTTAAAGTAAAACACAGCGAGCCATTATTTGTAAAAATGGAAAACTCCGATGGTTCGCTTCATTACACCCGCGATGTGCTTTGGGTGAGTGGTTTATATGATGGCGAAATGATTCATGTTTTTGTCAACCATTGGCCCTCACGCAGAGGCGGAGAGGAAGCTAGCGCTCCTGCAAGAGCTTCGGCTGCCGGTGTTAGTAAAAGAGTAATTGATTCATTGATGAAAATTGATCCAAATACCAAAGTATTAGTAATGGGCGATTTAAATGATGACCCAACAAGCCCAAGTGTTGCAAAGGTATTAGGCGCTAAAGGGAAAATTGCCGAAGTAAAGGACGGTGGATTATATAATCCTTGGGTAGATTTTCTTAATAAAGGAATAGGAACACTCGCCTATAATGATTCATGGAATCTTTTTGATCAGATTATATTGTCGAGTGGTTTTCTGAAAAAAGAGCAACCGGGTTTTTTCTTCAGCAAGGCTCATATCTTTAATCGTAATTTTATGGTTACAAAAACAGGAAGGTATAAGGGATACCCAATGAGAACGTATGATGGTGTAATTTATAATGGAGGGTATAGCGATCATTTTCCCACCTATTGCGTAATGTTGAAAGAAGCGAAATAGTAATCCGATAGGCACACTTTTGATAATTGAATAGCAAGCTGAATTATGTATAAACCATTTAGAAAAATCCTGACTGCTCTTGTTTTTTCATGTTGTTATTTTGCCGCATTCGCATTGGCAACAGAACCTGCTGCCCAGCCAACAGCATTGCAATTTGCCTCGATAAAAGCATATAATTTGGTAATGAGTTTTACTCCTACTGTTGCCGATGGCTATATAATTTTAAAAGGCACGAACCCAATTACTGACATACCTGTTGACGCAATAACTTATGAGAAAGGACAAGGTTTAAGTTCTTGTAAAGTAATGTATGTGGGCGCAAATAATATTCATAGCGTTCGGGAGATATTGGAAGGAACGAAATATTATTTTAAAGTATTTGCGTACAACGGAGCAGGTAACCAGATTAACTATAAGCAAACAAATCCGCTGACTGATTCTGTGATGAGTTTGGCTTCAGACGCAGGAAATTATTACACTGCCATTGATTCCAACAGCGGAACTTTTTTAGCAGACCTTCATACTCTAATCAATAACCATACAATGGTTGCGTATGTTTCTTATAAGTATAACATTGTTCCGGCAATTTTTGAACGTGATACCGTAGGTGCAAAAGCCGTAGTTAACTGCGAATACAGTAACGTAACAACAGTTTACACCCCGCCTTTCGATTTTGTAGCTCAATCGTATAATCGTGAACATACGTTGTGTAAAAGCTGGATGCAAACCGCTGCACAATTCGGAGCAAACAATTTGATAGATTACCCCGAAGGAGCCGATTACTTCAATTTGCTATTTACTCATAGCAATCCTAATCAGGTGCGTTCTAATAATCCCTTGGGAGTTGTTGTGAATGTAGTTTCTACCTACGGAGAAAGTAAATTCGGAAACGATAACACCGGCAATTTAGTATTCGAACCAAAAGATAACCGTAAGGGAGATGCCGCACGTGCCATGATGTATGAAATGATTTGTTACGATGGATTAAGCGGAGGATGGGGATTGGAAGAATTGCCTTCGCAAGCAAATCAACAGGATCAGAACATATTAAAACTTTGGAGCCAGCAAGACCCTCCTGATAAATTTGAACGAACCAAGAATGAATACATCAATTTTTTACAGCGTAACCGCAACCCGTTTATTGATCATCCGGGATGGGCAACCTGCATTAACTTCGATAGTATTGTAAAGACAAACTTATGCGGGGCAGTTTCGGGTATTCAGGATGAAACACAAAACTTCAGTTTAAATATTTATCCTAATCCTTCAACTGATTTGTTGAATATGGAATTATCGGAAATGGAATTTCAAGAAGCAGAAATATCTGTATTCAATATGTACGGTATTGAAGTTATAAAATCAAAAATGCAGAATGAAAAATTGGAAATCAATACCCGCAACTTTCAATCAGGAAATTATGTTCTGAGAATATTTATAAACGGAAATTCTGTATACCGCAAGTTTCTTGTTCTCAAATAACAATGCCATGATGATTCCTTTATTTCACAACGAAAAATTCTAATACATTTACCCTCTTCAAAAAAATTAAAACCATGAAAAAAATCTACTTATTACTGATAGCTGCAATGGTAACAGCGGTTTCATTTGCACAACCTTGTCATAAACTCTTTTTCTCAGAATATGTAGAAGGAGGCAGCAACAGAAAAGCGATTGAAATTT
>JBKJJB010000234.1:0-15131 GCA_046598235.1 Chitinophagales bacterium | reverse complement strand
TTTGTAAGCTTTGTAAATCGCATTCACAGGAACATCGGCCTTCACTTCCATAATTCGCTCTTCATTCTGTACAGGTTCTTTGGGGATGCCGCGCACTATTTTTTCACCTGAAGGAATTTCGTTAAACCATTTCTCAGCCAACTTCTGTACTTGATTTGTCTTTACATTCCCTGCAACTACCATCACGGCATTATTGGGGCGGTAATATTTGAAATAGAAATCTTTTGCCGATTGCATTTTCACTTGTTCAATGTGTTGCAGATTCAAACCAATCACGGGCCACTGATACGGATGCACTTTATACGCCAGCGCACATATCTTGTGCCACACATCCCCATACGGCTGATTGATATAATGTTCTTTAAACTCTTCCATCACCACATTCTTCTGGGTGTTAAGACTCTCTTCATCGAAAGCCAACGAAAGCATTCTATCGCTCTCTAACCAAAAAGCTGTTTCAAGATTATTGGAAGGAAGAATATCGTAGTAATTGGTAATGTCATTAGAAGTGAACGCATTGTTTTCTCCTCCCGCATTTTGAAGAGGTGTGTCAAACTCAGGAATATTTACCGATCCTTCGAACATGAAATGCTCAAACAAGTGAGCAAAGCCTGTTTGCTTCACATCTTCATCACGGGAACCTACTTTATAAAGAATATTCACTGATGCCATAGTGGTAGTGGCATCTTCATGAATAATCACCTTCAAGCCATTCTTCAAAACAAATTCTTCAAACTTTATCATAGCAAAAATTGAAGCGCAAATCTATTTAAATACCAAACAGTTGACAGACCACAGAGGTTTTATACATTTGGTAATACTTAAAGGAAAGAGATGATTGTAAAAAAGATTGGTGTAGCAGGCGCAGGAGCAATGGGCGCAGGTATTGCGCAGGTATTTGCTCAATCGAATTTTGAAGTGATGCTATATGATGTAAACGCTGTGCAATTAGACAACGCCAAAATTGAAATAACTAAGAACCTTGATGTGGCTGTGTCGAAAGGGAAGATGAAGGAAGCTGAGAAAACGGCAACTCTCAGTAAGATTTCTTTCTCGAACGATATTAACTCGCTGAAAGCAGATTTAATCATTGAAGCAATTGTAGAAAAGCTGGAGGTGAAGAGAGAATTGTTTCAAAAGCTAGCTGAAATAAATTCTGCCGAAACAATTCTTGCCACCAATACATCCTCTATACCTGTAACAAGAATTGCAAAAGACATTTCGAATCCTCAACGGGTTGCAGGGATGCACTTCTTCAACCCTGCTCATTTGATGAAGTTGGTTGAAGTAATTTCAGGAATTGAAACTTCTGCGGAAACAGCAGAAACACTCAAACAGCTTTCCACAGCTATTGGCAAAACACCGATAATGTGTAAAGACTCTCCGGGTTTTATAGTGAACCGTGTGGCGCGACATTATTATGTAGAGAGCTTGAAAATGCTGGAGGAGAAAGTGGCTTCCCCCGAAACTATTGATGCGCTGATGGAAAGCGCAGGTTTCAAAATGGGACCCTTCAAACTGATGGACCATGTGGGCAACGACATCAACTTTGCAGTTACCTCTTCACTGTTCGAATCATTTCATCAGGAAGCAAAGTTTCGTCCTTCGCGTTTGCAGCAACAGAAAGTTGATGCCGGACATTTAGGGAAAAAGACGATGAAGGGATTCTATAATTACGAATAACCAAACCCATATACACTTTGCAAGCTGCCTACATTACCACCGTTATTATGCCTTTTGCACTTGGCATTATTATGCTCGGCTTGGGTTTGTCTTTAACTACCGATGATTTTAAACGGGTAGTACAATATCCTAAAGCAGTATTTATTGGCTTGTTCTGCCAGATGATTGTATTGCCTGCGGTTTGCTTTGTTATTGCCACATCATTTGGATTACCACCTGCTTTAGCGGTTGGATTAATGTTGCTTTCTGCTTCACCGGGTGGTGCTACCGCCAATCTGTATTCTCATTTAGCAAAAGGCGATGTAGCGTTGAATGTTACACTCACTGCCATCAACAGTTTGCTTACCATCTTCTCTATTCCTGTTATCGTTAATCTATCGCTCGGATACTTTATGGGTTCGGAGGCATACATTCCTTTGCAATTTAAGAAAGTACTGGAGGTGTTTATGATTGTGTTGGTGCCGGTTACCATAGGCATGTTCATGAATAAACAATTTCCTGCGTTTTCTAAAAAAATGGAGAAGCCGGTAAAAATTGCTTCGGTATTTATTCTTGCCTTTGTAATTATCACAGCTACAATAAAGGAGAGAAACAACGTAGGTACCTACTTTGCGCAAGTTGGCTTAGCTGCACTCGCATTTAATCTGATTAGCATGTTGAGCGGATATTTTATTCCTAAACTTTTCCGCTTGCCCGAAAAACAAAATATTTCTATTGCTATGGAAATAGGTATACACAATGGCACGCTGGCTATTTTTATTGCACTTAACGCATTACAAAATACAGCTATGGCAATGCCGGCTGCTATTTACAGCCTTATGATGTTCTTTACAGCTGCCGCTTTCGGCTACCTAGTCAATTTGAGGAGCAAGCAATAATTCTACATTTGCATTTCTCTGAACCAAAAGTGGTTTAACTGTAGTTAAACCTGTTCTGCTAAAAAAGCCCGGGTGGCGAAATTGGTAGACGCGCTCGTTTCAGGTGCGAGAGCCGAAAGGTGTGGGGGTTCGAATCCCTTCCCGGGCACAGTTTTAATTTGCAGTTGACAGTGTGCAATCTCAGAGCATCGGGAGCAATTGTCAACTGCTTTTGTTTTCATGAATGTCTGTTTTCATTCCCAATTCTCTTCTAAAAAATTATTTCTTTCTCTCAAGCTTGGCATTGTTTACTGCTTTTCTATTTTTGCCCACGGAGAGATGGCAGAGCGGTTTATTGCAGCTGTCTTGAAAACAGCCGTGGGTGATGAGCCCACCGTGGGTTCGAATCCCTCTCTCTCCGCTGAGTGACTTTTGCAACCTTGCGCAAAATCACGAAAATCCTCATAAAAGCCCGCCAGCATTAAGTTCTGGCGGGTTTTGTGTTTTTAAGATATCTTGTCAAAAACGAGTCGTAACTCATTTTACTTCGGATGCCTTCAACATTTATTGTTTTCATCACTTATAATTATTTTGTTGAGTAAAAGTCATCAATTAGAGTGGAAGGCGGAAATAATAATCTTGTAAGAGGGAGTTCTGCGCAATTTTACGGTAGCCTGCGTATCGCAGATTTAATCAATCAGGAGTTGCCGAGTGTAAATCAAGCGTCTTTTGAAAAATAAATAATCAGAGCCAATACTGGCGCGGGATTCAGAAGGAGGGGAGTTTACCTCTCCCTCCGATATATCTTGCTCTATAACTGCTCAACCAATTTCCCCTTTTTGGAAGTCCTATTCTGGTAGTGACCATCGTTTTAAAAAACAATAGTGAAAACTTGTCAAATTAGACTACCACCGCTATCAGCGTATCAGTGTAACACTTCCTTTGAATATTTTTTCCGAATGCCCATCCACAAAGGAAACCTTTAGTTGATATACCAACACACATGGAGGAAGTTTTTCTCCTTTGTATACCCCGTCCCATTTGAAATTAATATCATTTGATTCAAAGACCTTTTCGCCCCATCGGTCGAAAACCAGAATGCTCACAAAATATAATGCTTTCTTATTACCAAATACCTCGAAAAAGTCATTGTTGCCATCATTGTTCGGAGTAAATGCGTTGGGTATAAATAAGCTATAATCAGGGATCACACTAACAGTAACGGTATCTATGGCAAAACAGCCCACATCATTTGTAACTTCAATTTGATAGGTTGTCGTAATTACTGGTGATGCAATCGGGGCAGCGCAATCCACACAGCTAAGCGATAGATAGGGATCCCATATAATTTGGTAATTTCCAATATTGCCAGAAACAGTAAAACCAATAGTCGTGTTGTCGCCTAAATTTATAGTAACGGACGGGGTTGCATCCACAGTAAAGTCATATTGGTAAATAACATTGAAAGATGAATCTGCCAGACAATTATTCGCATCGCTTACGGTCACAAAATAGTTTCCTGGTAAAACATTGATTATGGTATTTGTGTTGTTCCCATTTGACCAAAGAAAAGTATAAGGATTCGTGCCGCCTGTTACACTTAAAATAATGCTTCCATCGGCCGGGTTCGAAGCACACGTTGGATTTGTAATTAAAGCGGAAAGACTTATTTCAGTTGGCTGATTAATTAGAACATTCAGAATAACGGTGCATGCGCTCTGATCGTCAACAGTCACTGAGTAATTCCCTGCAGATAGATTACTAACGAAGGCAGAACTATTTCCGTTGCTCCATAGGTAGTTGTATGGCGGAGTTCCCCCTGATGAAGTAACAGAGGCAGACCCATCCGTATAGCCATAGCAAGTTACATCAATATGCGTTTCTGCAATGTTTAACTGCTGGGGCTGTGAAACAGTTGCAGTGATAGTGTCAACACATCCAACGTTGTCGGTAACAGTAACCATATAGCTACCTGCCGAAACATTAGTAATATTTTGAGTAAGTTCTGTATTGCTCCACAAATAATTGATGGGTGCTTGTGCACCTGTTACGTTAAGATTTACTGCACCATCAATGCCCCCGTAGCAACTCACGTCAGTTATTACAGTAGATAATATGATTGGTTGAATGATACTCACGATAGCAGAAGCCGAAGCAGTGCAGGTGTTTACATCGGTTACTGTTACATTATAAGTTGTTGTAGTTATCGGACTTACAGTAATAGATGCGGTAATGTCAGCATTGCTCCAAACATAAGAAGTTCCACCACTCGCTGTGAGAGTGGTGCTTACCCCGCTGCAGATAGAAACAGCATTCGGTGCAATAGCAGCAACAGGAAGTGAGTTTACAGTTACCACAGAAGAAGCAGAAGCGGTGCAGGAGTTTACATCCGTCACGGTAACATCATAAGTAGTAGTAGACAACGGACTTACCGTAATGGCAACGGTCACATCAGCATTGCTCCACACATAAGAAGTTCCGCCACTGGCAGTCAGCGTAGTATTATCACCGCTGCAAATAGTCACCGCAGCCGGAGCAATTACTGCAACAGGCGGAGAAGCCACTGTAACTATTGCAGAAGCAGAAGCGGTGCAGGTGTTTACATCTGTTACTGTTACATCATAAGTGGTTGTTATTACCGGAGTAACAGAAATAGAATTGGTAACATCGGCATTGCTCCAGAGGTAAGAGGTTCCACCGCTGGCGGTGAGTGTAGTTCCCGTTCCGTTACAAACGGTAGCACTCGCAGGAGTGATAGCCGCCACAGGCGGTGTAGTTACTGTCACTGTTGCAGAAGCCGAAGCAGTGCAGGTGTTTACATCGGTTACTGTTACATTATAAGTTGTTGTAGTTATCGGACTTACGGTAATAGATGCGGTAATGTCAGCATTGCTCCAAACATAAGAAGTTCCACCACTCGCTGTGAGAGTGGTGCTTACCCCGCTGCAGATAGTTGTAGTACCAGCGATAATCGCATTGATCACAGGCGGTGCAGATATAGTAATGCTGTCACTTATAGTACAACCACTGATACCAATTTCCACCCAATAAACTCCCGCACTATTTACACTTCTGGTTGCATTAATACTGCCATCATCCCATGCGTAACCGGTTGCTCCGGTTGTGGTAGCATCAAGCGTTAGTGTGTTACCCGTGCAGATGGTTGTATCATTTCCCAATGGTTGTGCGGTGGCCAAAGTGGAAATAGTAATCGTATCGCGCGCAATACAATTTCCCACATTCACTCTTACCCAATAAGTTCCGGCATTGGCTGTATCAAAAGTGGAAACCGTAGTACCGTTACTCCATAAATACGTTTCTCCGAGCCCTTGATAAACATTCGCACTGAATATTTGACCACCGCATAAAGTTATATCGGGCCCCAAATCTGCCAATGGTAAAGGATTTACAGTTACATTAATGGTGTCATAAACAGTACATCCATTAAAGGTATCGGCAACAGAAAACTGACCGGTGTAAGTAGCAGTATAAAGTGAGTCAGTTGAACCATCAAACCATAAGTATTCGGTTCCAGGCTCAGAAGTAGCACGCAGCACTAAAACGTTTGGAGAACATACTGTGGTATCGTTGCCAAGATTAACACGAGGTTTTTTATTTACTGTTACGGTGTGGCGGATACTATCTGTTTTATTGCAGGATGTATTCGTCACCACCAATAACACGCTGTAATTTTGTGTAAGAGCAGGAGCAGGAAATTTAATAACAGGATTTCTTACTGTATCCGTTAATCCTCCAAAACCAAAGTTCCATGAATATTTAATTGAATCACCAGAGGTAGATTGGTTGATGAAATAAACCGAATCGGTGGAACAAGGTGAGTTGGTGGTATAATTAGGCACCACAAAACAACTAGCCCTTGGATTACAACCGGGTGGACTTAACGCAGCATTTACTGTGACTGTTAAATTTCCGGTGATTGCTACGGGTTCTACTACTTGTACATAATAACTTCCAGCAACCATGCAATCAAGCCTGTTTACGCTGCCTCCTGAAGCAGAACAAACATCAGTATTCATAGCACTGCAATTACCAAACAGAACGCGATAAGATGCTTGATTTGCCAAAGTACCTGTCACCTGAGCAGTAATGTCAAATGTATCTGTGCCAGTTACATCAAAGCGAAACCAAGTAGTTTTATACTGGTTAAGATTATTACCCGAAGGAATTAGACAACCCATATTAGATCCGTCTTCTCCAAATCCTTCTCCTAATGTATGGCAATCTACCACTGCATTCATATTTATAGAGCCTGCCGCGCTGATAGTTCCGGAAACAGGATCGGTACAGTAATCGCCTTGTTGATTTTCTATCCATATAATAGGTTGTACATCTTCGGTAAGGCGATTGTAACCTGTAAACATCACATAGTAGGTACCTGCGCTGATACATCTAATATTCCAGTAATTGCCCAAAGAGTCAGGCGGGCCTGAAGCGTCCGTACGACCTATATATAATAATCCTACAGAAGTTGAATCTCCTGGTGTTGTTTCGCGGAAAATGGAAGCCTGGCAACCATCGGGATATTCATAGGCGCCATTGATTAAATATCTAAGATGCAACAAGCTGGTTTGTCCCACGGCAAACTTGTACCATAAAGTTTTTTGACCGACTCCGCAAGATAACTGATCTGAAGGAGCTGAATAAGTAGCACAGGTAAAGTTATCAGTTGCTCCGGTGTAAACTCCGGGTCCGAGAACTACATTTGTGTAAGGCGGTGCCGTTTGATTTAATCCATTTATTACGTTGGCCTCTGAATAATGATCGTACTTTGGTACGATTATATTCATAGTATCATAAAGAATTTCAATTTCTACCTGGCTATTGGGTTCTAAAGTGTACTGGTTATCCACTACAATGTAATATCTATCTTTAATAGCCGTACACGGATCTCGAAAAGGCAGCGATATCTCATTAACAGCTCCGCAGTATGAATACCATAAATTGGTCGCTAAGAATGTCAAACCTTGAGATACGGTTGAATCTACTTGTCCTGTGGACACAACTGTGCTGAAAGGTAATGTCCCGTTGACATCACTTTTATAAATGGCAGCGGGATACTGAGTGGTCTTGTTAGGGGTTTTATTATTTATTCTGACACGGCAATTTCCACCTTTATCCAGAACAAAAGTGTACCAAAGGTTTCTCCGGGGAACGTTGTACCAATAAGCAGGTCGGTTATCATCAAAAGCATAAATATTATTTACCCCTGTATAGATATTGGGATTACTTTCCGTTAAACACATGGTTTCAATCGGATCAGTTGATTGCGATCCGGTAGTGCAGTAAAAAAAATCATTGCTCGCTGCTCTACCCGGGTTAAACGGATTTACATCACCCGGCTTGCCCGAGTACCAAACACTATCCATTGGCATAAGTCCGAAGTCATAAGCATTTACTGCATGGTCAAATCTGGAATAACCAATATTTTCCACGTAAATAGTTGGTGTAAGACTACTTCCTGCAAAGTAGTCGGGAGGGAAAATAACCAGGGTATAAGTGCCGGGTTGCAATCTGCATAACTCGATATAATCACCATTATTTACACAAGGCTGTAAAGGAGTTACACTGCTCATTAATGATGAGTCAATCCTGACATTAAAAGGATACAGCTTAGCCATTGCACTATTCAACCCACCAATATGAATATAAGCGATTTGAGTGAGCTGGAAAACATAATAAGTAACCCTGTTTGGCTGATAAGCTGAATTACATTCCCCTACTGGATGCGAAGCAAAAGGTGTATCGGTTGTGCAATTGTAAAACTCTGTATAGAGCGTATATATGGTATCTGTTACCGGATAAGCGGAAGTGCCCGAGTTAATTGCGGGTTTTATTACAAAAGGTAAGTTGGTAATACTATCCACAGCGGCTTTATGTGGACGATTGTAGATTGGGCCGGGAGGAGCTTGAGTAACAATGAGGGTAATAAAATTAGGTAAACCAATATCTCCACCGTTTCCTCTGCTTCCAACGTAATTGATGGTAGGATTTCCATAAGTTGGTCCTTCACCATAGGAAACAATGGTGTACCATCCCGCTTGCAATGGGGTACACGGACCGGTATAATTAGAATTGAAACAATCCCAGCTGCCTCCAACAGGAGTTAAAGTGCCCATTCCATTGGTGGCTTTTCCATGGAAGAGTGTCAGAACACCAGCATTGTAACAGGTATAGATGGAGGCACTTGTAATCGTGACTAAGGCCGGGCTGCTTAAATAAAACTGGCGGTATATTAACTTAGTTGCAGGAATGCCATTGTAAAGTGCACAAGGGGCATTGCCTCCTATAGTGGCCGGGTTATCAATACATGTAAAATAATCAGTCTGGCTGGTTACAGTGCCACCTCCATATAAAGCTATGGAGTCAAGAACATTTCCCATATCCTCTGCCAGTGCTGCATTCCGATGGGCAGTGGTTACCAATTGTTCCCCAATAGAGTAGCTTACATTTTGACTTACCAAAGTGGAGTCGCCATAAGTAACCAGGGTATACATTCCCGGTGTGACGCAGGCTCTTGTTTGAACGCAATAGTTATTACCGAAACAAGGGGTCGCATAACTTAAGCCAGTAATAGAATCAGGAAAGAAGTGACGATTTTGAGCATTTGCGAGGGCATTTGCATCTCCTTTATATAAAACATTATTTCCATACCAGTAATTCCAGCTAAAGTTTCCCTGCAAATAAACAGTACCGCTATCAGGTATACCATCGGCATTTGCATCGCCTACATTAAACTCGAAATATATTGCTTTGGTTTCCAGCGGATCGTTACAATGGGTTCCTGCGGGCATAACCGTATTTTCGCAACCGAAAGTATCTGTGTGGGTCGTATATGTAGTATCCTGTTTTAATGCACCATAGGTATTTCCTATACGGTTAACCGTATCTACGGCCCCATTCGTTGTAAGTGAATAGTGATTATAAGACTGTACCGGAGTAACGGTAATACTGACATTCAGTAACTGACCGAGATTATCTTTGGGATAACAAGCGTTATAGGGATAATAGGGATAATAGCCCGATACAGCTTCCAAATTATCGTCATTACCTAAAATCTGCATACTATATTTTCCGGCAGGCATACAGTTTAAGGAGACGTTACTCAAAAATTGAGTATACAAATCGATTGCTGTATCAATATTTAAACACGAAGCATTAATATCCTTTTTAAAAATCCTTCCAAAAAGCCCATAAACAGGACTGGATATACTAAAAGAAACATTGGAAGACTGACTGAGTTCAAAGGTGTACCAATCATTAAGTTGATAGGTTATACTATTCATGGGACAGTAAACCCCTGTGGAAGGATTTGTTTGTCCGCAAGCATTTACAGATAGTCTTGAATTGCATCCCCAGTAATCGGTAGCAGTTGTATTACCTGCAGGTAGAATACTTAATTTATTAGATGGTGCAACCGAAGCAATTAAGGGTTTAGTAGAGCTGGTAGGGGCAACTCCTAACTGATCTAAATATACGCTTATGTCTTGTTGAAAATCCTTATGAAAAAAAAGTTGTATACTGTAAGTGGTATTGGGAAGCAACTGACATTCATAATCCCTGTTTAAATACACACTATAATTGGAAGCATCGAAAGTATCTGTAACACAACCATCAATCAAGGGTAAAGAACTAATAGGAGTAACTTTAGCATCTCCTTGATAGAGATTATATCCTGTTACACTTCCTGGAGTTGAATTATTGAAATTTGGTCCGGGGCTTTGGGTTACATAAACCCCTACCCAATCGAGATAAGCAGGAGTTGTAAAAGTGAACCAAGCGCTTTGACTGTAATCCAAATAATTGGCTCCCAATGCAGGGCAAGATTCAGCAGCATTTTGAACGGTCAGACAACCAGTCTGCAAGTCAACAGAATTTATGCAACTAGGTGGTACTCCAAAATCATATGCATCAGTGGGTAAATCATAAGGCACGTGAGCAGCACCAGATAGACCTGTTGAGTCGCTCAATAATAGTTCCACGTAAATAGGGCCATTAGCCGCATTCTTTGCACAAACCTGAACCAAATAATCACCTGGTTTAAGGCAGTAATGATAGGCAAAACCCCATTGGCTTTGTGAATTTAGTAGAGAATAATCAGCAAGCGTTCCCACAGGAAAACAGCTGTTAGTTTTATAAACTGAAAAACCTACAATACCTGAAGGAATAAGTGAAGTTGGTTGTTTGACAAATAAGCTACATGCTCTGGCTGTATTGATCGTGAATTTGTACCATACTGTTTTAGCAGTTTGCCCAGCATTATACGTAGTTGAGTTAAAATTTTCTCCAGATTGAACAGTTGCGTTCGTTAAATCTACCGTATCCGATCTAAATGTTCCTAAACCATAGCCACTACCACTTATAGTAATAATGTGCGCAGAATCACAATTGTCATTGGAAGGAACTTGGGCATTAGAAAGAGATGACGATAACATCAAAGTAACGCCAAATAAGTAAAGTAGTTTTGTTCCCATATGTAATTTTTAAAATATTTATCCTCCTCATTCTTCATGAGTAGTAAATACTGAAAATTTGATTTAATAAGTGTGTCTGACTAAAGAGGTGAAATTAATATATATGATAATATTACCCATCACGGAAAACCGTGATTTTTCATGTGCAAACATTGATTGTTTGATTGTGTTCGTTTGCATGGTATTGCTCTTGGGAAATTTCAAAATGGTTGCTTACATGAGTCTTCTTTGTTTGCGCCAGTTGCTATATGACCAACTTTTAACCATTACCTTTTTTAAAATAACATGAGTTAATAACTACGTTTCCTGATTTTGGTTGTAAATATTTCCCTTCTTTTTGCTTAAATTCCATAATGCTGTTGCTCCGAGATTCAAGAGGTCACGTGCTTCTTGTTTCATAAGCCATTTCCCAAGATTTGTGTAATGGGTCGTTGATAGTTGATATGCTATAGATTAAAGTATGTTATGTTTTTAATTTAGCAAAAAAATTTCTTGCAAGGTCTTTGTTTCAGTTTCTTAGGCCAAATTTCAGCTTTACGCAAATGATAACATTGCAATTTATGCTTGCAATAGTCGAAACAACTTTTATTGCGCCTTACGCTTCCTTCGTAATTTCACGGATAAATAAAATTTTAGAAGAGCAAAAATCCTTAATTGAAAATGAAACATCGCATAGATAGGAGCATAAACTTCCAACCGACAGGTGGGGAAATAATTTTGCAAGTGATTTTTAAGATGTTTCTAGAAAGTGTTATTTTTGACAACAAATAGAAACGATGACCATTCGGCAATTTATCGAAAAATTTTCCAACTACCCACTTTTTTCAATTCACGATATTGTGAAAATGGATGCGCAATTTCATCGAAGACGCTTAGTCGAATGGCAGAAAAAGAAATATATCAAAAAATTAGCTAACACATGGTATTATTTCTCTGATACTCAAGTGGATGAAGCATTTCTCTTTCTCGCTTCCAATAAGATATATCAACCTTCTTATGTTTCTTTAGAAAGTGCATTAGCATATTATAATTTTATACCGGAAGGAGTATTCAGCATCACTGCCATAAGTACACTAAAGACTACCACCTTTACTACCAATATAGCAGAGTTTCGATACCGAAAAGTAAAAGATGCCCTGTTTTGGGGTTACACACTTGCACCTGGGCATAAAACTCATTTCAAAATCGCTTTACCGGAAAAAACTATACTGGATTACCTGTATCTCAATCAAGAGATAAGAACGGAAGAGGCACTCCAGTCATTGCGCTGGAATTTGCCAATGATTAAAAAAAGTATTTCTCAAAAGAGGATAAAACTGTTTTGTAAAGAATTTCAAAACACGCGATTGAATCAGCAACTTGAATTACTACTAAAACAAATGAATCATGCTTAGCTTGAAAGAGATAGAGAAACAGTATCCGGCAGAGTTGCGCCCTTTTAAAAGTTTTTTACTTCGGGAATATCTGCAACATAAAATACTTGAAATCATTTATAACTCTGATTATTCGTCTCGATTGATTTTTATGGGGGGCACTTGTTTGCGTATCGTTCACAACAACAATCGCTTTTCTGAAGATCTTGATTTTGATAACAGTGGATTGAGTGAGAAGGAATTCCTCGTCATCTCTAAACTTATACAAACTGAACTTGAAAAGGAAGGCTATGAAATTGAAATGAAGAATGTGATGAAAGGAGCATTCCATTGTCACATTCGCTTTCCTGGCTTGTTGTTTCAAGAAGGATTAACCGGACACAAAGAACAGAAAATTCTGATACAGTTAGATACCGAACCGCAGCATTTCAAGTATGAGGCAGAAGAAGTCATACTCAATAGATTCGATGTGTTTACGGAAATTTTTGTAACTCCTTTACCGGTATTGCTTTCTCAAAAGTTATATGCCATACTCAACCGAAAACAACCTAAAGGTCGGGATTTTTTCGATACTATTTTTTTGCTTGCTCGAACAAATCCCAATTATGCTTATCTAAAACAAAAGGTAGCGATTAATAATGCCGAGGAACTCAGGCATTCTATTTTGAAGAAATGTGCCTCTATTGATATGCCCATGATGGTTAAGGACGTGCAGGAGTTTCTATTTCAGCCAAACGATAAGAAAAAGGTGGTGGTGTTTGAAAAGTATTTTCAAAAAGTTCAACTCTAAGGAGGTATTTAAACACTCGGGAATAGCTACAGCTGTAGCGTGTTTTTACTATTATTTATTTCGATTTTAGCAAAGTTTTTAACTGCCTCTTTCCTATCAAATAAACAGTATGAATTGCGATACTCTATCCGAGGGGGCAACAGATTCCCTGTGTTAATCGCAAAGCTTCGCTGTACGCGAACAAGATCCTTGCTTGGATGATTGAGTTTGTTGCAAAAGTATTTGGGATAAAAAATTGCATTAAATTTATTGAGCAAACAATCACCTTGAATCATATAGAAAAATTTCAAAATCTTCTCACCCGTGCCGGAGTATCGGCTAAAAGAAAAGCTTCGCGCAAAAAACTGCCGGTACCAATTTCAGAAAACGGAGAAGTAAAATTAGTTTACCCAAACAAAAAAATAAAGGTTTTGCACAGAGCAAAACAGTTTTAAAAGGCGTCCTGCTTTTATGCAACAGCGCTTTAGAATATTTGCAGAGCCTAATGGCTCTGGCAAAACTCATCTCTTCAATTTTATAAAGAACCCATCTTGCATCCAAAACGATAGCATACATGAACGCTGATGCCATTGAGCATAAAATAATTGGCAGACCTTGTTTGAAAGAAAAATTTAAGCCTCAATATTGAAAACAAAATATCGAGTTTTTAGCGGGTTCATTTTGCTAAAAAACTGGCATGACATTTTTTCGCGAGCGTAAAGCGAGCGTCTAACTTGACAAAATGACCAAACCCAATACTGGAGCGGAACACAGAGATGAGTTCTATAACCTCTCTCTCCGCTGAAATAAATTATCCCTTGTAATGCGCTGCTTTTACAGGGGATTTTCGTTTTAAGTAGATAGCATATTCGGTATCATTCCACCCTCATTACTCTCCATTCGGGTTCTGAAACACTTTTTTGCACCACTCCTGCCCTGCAAAATATTTTTTTCCTTTTGTATAATATCTTTTACTTCCCTTCCGTTTGTATTTAAACCGTTACATTTCGCCTACCTTACTACGCCACAAACAATAATTTTTATGAACAAGAAAACCCTCCTAATCGGTGCAGCCGCAGTGCTTGCCCTTGGAATGATTACCTATTTTGTATTTGCCACCCAAAAAGCACGGCACAAAATTGACCCCGCCTTTAAAACCTACATCGATGCTTATACTTCTGGCACTGTATCGCGCGAAGCAAATATCCGCATTCGCTTTATTGCCGATGTAGTGCAGGAGAAGGACATTAACACTACGGTTAAAAAAGACCTGTTTGAGTTTTCTCCATCGGTTGATGGCAAAGCAGTTTGGGTAGATACCAGAACTATTGAGTTTCGACCAAGCGAATCTTTAGAGCCTGGAAAAGAATATGCTGTTACGTTTCAATTAGCAGAAGTGATGAAAGTTCCTGAAAAATTCAGCGAGTTTGAATTTGGTTTCGATGTAATGAAAC
Organism: Chitinophagales bacterium; assembly: GCA_046598235.1. Lineage (GTDB taxonomy): Bacteria > Bacteroidota > Bacteroidia > Chitinophagales > LD1 > Bog-950. Next base: position 503 of record JBKJJB010000234.1, on the reverse strand, counting down.
AGTCCTTCGAGGTAAATGTTGAAGGATTGCGCCCCTTAGATAAAAAGCAATTCGACCGGCAGGTGTTGTTTGGCAACATTATTACAGCCGATGTAGAAGAGATAGAGAAAGTAGAAAAAGTTTTGAGCGCAGTTCAGGATGGAAGAACACTGCCCATCCGCTGGATTCACAGTGAAAGTCGTACGCTGCATTCATTCTTTACAGATAGTATAGTAAGAGGCAAGGATTCATCATCGGTTACTCTTTCATGGAACGGCAAGGCGATAGATGTAGATATGAATGGGGAGAGAGAAGTATCTGTTCCGGCTTTGGGCGATTTCAGTTTCTCACAAGCAACTGTTTCGCAAAGCGAAACGGAGCAATACATTTTGCTTCAGTTTTCAGATCCTATTGATGACAAGCAAAATCTTCAAGGGCTGATTACACTTGGCGGTCCCGGTGAACTGCGGTTTCTAATTGAGGAAAATACTATTCGTGTGTATCCCGGCACTTGGCATGTAGGT
>JBKJJB010000309.1:0-5971 GCA_046598235.1 Chitinophagales bacterium | reverse complement strand
GAATAGGCACAGTTAAAACGGTTCCCGGACAACTATCATTATAGATAGTAATAGTAGTAATCATATTACCAATATCCTGATATTGATGCTCAAACGTAGGGGTGTAAACGGTAGAGTAATCGCCATCACCCCAATCAACATAGGCGTAATCAAACGAGTCTAACCCACAGTTTACAGAAAACACAACAGGTTCCTGTTCAAAACATAAAGTAGTGGGAGTAGCAGTAACCGTACAATTTAAAGGGGTTCCTACACATACCGTATCATTCAAAAATAAACTATCTGCGCAACCTGTAGTGGTAGTTACTACCAACTTTACATCGTAGCAGCCGGGGGTTGTAAAACACCTGTTTACAGGAGTTCTCTGGCAAGCACCGGGCAAGCCTGAGCCCGGGAAACTCCAACAAACTGTATTGATAGGATCGGGAATAACCGCATAGTTAGTTAAGTCTGTAAAATTAACGCACACGGGTGAACAGCCTGCAGTACGATCTTTACCTATTATAGGATTTATTTCTCTAACCTCTACATAATTAAGTTTAGTAGTAGCACTTACACAGCCGTTTGGGGCAGTCACTGTAAGTCTAGAGGGCCAAGTCCCCAAAGAATTTAGATAATTCGCATTAACTGTAGAATTTGGTGGAGTGTTATTAGAGTTTGGAGTAGCTCCGTTACCGAAACCCCAAGAATACGTGCAACCTGCACAAGGCTGCAAGGCAGCAAAAGTTACCACCGCTGGCAATCTACAGATAAATGTATCATTGGCTACAAAATCGGAATTAGGAGTTGCATTAAGTACCAGCACCTGCCTCGTTACTGTAGCAGTACAACCGGGAGCAAAAACTCCGGTTGCAGTAACAGAATAAGTTCCGGGTAGTGTCAGTGAAGGAAACGTAGCAGTGCTGCCCGGTGGAACAACAGGACATGAAGGAGTACAGGGTCCCGACAGTGTCCAGCTAAGATTGGCAAGCCCGGGAGTGGTGTTTGTCAAGACAAGTGTAAATGGAGCGCAATCGTTGGTATCGTTTACGGTAAAATTTATTTGCGGAGCAGATCTTACACAGATATAATTCTGTTTTATTATTGAGTCGGCACAACCGCTGGGGTGACTCACCACTAATTTTACATCATAGCAATCTACATTGTTAATTGCAAAAACACGGTTGTTTAAAAAGCGAGTACTATTACCTGGAACTAAAGCGTTATTAATATACCAATCATATCTAACATTCGGACCTGCACTATCCGCAGTAAAATTTGTGGTCAGCGGTCCTGTAGCGCAATTGGCACTAGTGTCAGTCGCTCTAAAATTTGCTCTTAAAGGAGGAATAATTCGTATCAAGTTCAAATAATTGGCATCGCTAGTACTACAACCAAAACTGTTTTGAATAAAAATTGAAGGACTATACAATCCGGGAATGCAGTTATATACATGAGTTACAGGTGCAGATGGACAACTTGATAATGCGGTAAATGGTCCGCAACCCCATTCAATATTTACAGTAGTTATAGTGCCGCTACCGGGAGTACAGGTAAGTGTAGCACTAACGATTAATGGAGCGCAACCTTCTATCGGTGAAAAGGTAGCACTTACAGTAGGGGAAGCTCCAATATCAAAGCACTTGGTAACGGAGCAGGTATCATTATTCGAATTTATTGCCCACATTCTTAAACAATAAGTACCGGGCGTATTCGCAACATAAGTGAAAGTTCGATTAGGTCCGCCATTCACCACTGTAAAAATTTGAGTACCTGCTAAACTTAAATACCACCTGCGCTCTACAACAGGAAATGTAGCAGGAGTACTATCTGCATTTGCAATGGTAACGTATGGCGCGCATCTCTGTCCGGTGTTCTGAAAATTAAAATCGCAGGTTATTTGGGCAATAGATGTTTTACCGGCAACCAAAAAAAGTATAAAAACAACAGCACGTAAAAATTTCATATAGGCAATTTGGTTGATTAGGAGATTGAATATACCGATTCTTTAACTCATCCTTAAATCAGAGGTTGAAAATACAAAAGAAGTTGCAACGGGTAAGCTATATTTTTCAACAAATAATGAATCCTAAAATTGGCGCGTGAGCCGATTTGCCAACTATCTAATCCGCGAAACAAACAGGGTGCGGATTTTTTGGCTGAGATGAGCTGTAGAAAATCCGGCAAATGATTCTTCCTGAATATATGCTTTGGCAAATATGGAATAGAAAACGTAAGCAAAGAAAGGCGCGGCAACTACATCGGCAGTGTAATGTACATGTTGCCAAATAACCATCAATCCCACAGCTATGGCACAGGCAATCATAAAATAGCGCAGCGGATTACTTCGGCACAGAAAAATAAACACACATATATCTGCCACGTGACCCGAGAAGAAAAGGTCATTGGAAATAGGAAGGTTACCCCAAATAACTGAATCAAGAAAAGGGTCTTTCAACAGAATAGTTTCGGAGGGTGTAGCCAAAGGAACTAGATAGATAAAGCCAATACGAGCAACAAATACAGCAGTGAACGCTCTTACGCCATAATAGAAATCGCGCGGACGGGCTGCGAGGTAAGCAAGAAAAGATACAATGCAAACATACGTTAGCAGAAAGGTAGGAAATGAAAAATCGAAAGGGGTAAACAAAAGCTGAATAGGGTCATCGAGCACTACTCCGGGTCGGTTGCGGTTCCAAACCAGAAACTTTACACCAAGCATGTAAATGGAATAACAAACCATGAAGTTGAAAACAAACATCATGAAAAACTTTCTATCGCTTACAAGTTCCTTCCAGTTTGTTACTACGTTATTGTACCAGTCCTTCATACGCGATGCGAAAATAGACGAAGATTAAAAACATCCTATTTTTTGGGCAATTTCTGGACTCCTATAGAGCATTTTAAATGCTATTGCCTTTTCATTCTCGCGCCTCACGCGCGGGCTTCGCTACAGACAAAGGAGGTTGTTTGTTTTCCTTCCCAGCATAACTAATCTGCCAAGTCGTGCAGGGAAGAATTAAATCAGGTGACAATTTCCGATAAGACAATTCGCACTTCCATTCATATAGCACGAATACAGAATTTCTATAAAAACAAAAGCCCCAAATTACTTTAGGGCTTTTGTTTTTATCTAATATCAAATACTTATTTCTTTTTACCTCTTGTAAATCCCGGTCCGGTTTTTACTTCTTTTACTACTTCTCCGTAGCTTTCAAACTCAGGAGCATCTTCAGGTTTGTCAGTTATAATTTTAAATTCAACTCTTCTGTTTCTTGCTCTGCCTTCCGGATCATCTTCGCCATTTGGCAACTCGTTAGCTACAGCAGGCACTTTTTCGCCAAATGTTTTAACGGTGATTCTTGATTCAGCAATTGCTTTCTTCTTAACCAAGAAAGTCTTTACTTCTTTCGCTCTGCGCTCAGAAAGTTTATCGTTGTATTCATCTGTTCCTTTATTATCGGTGTGTCCTTGTATCTCTACTGAATAACCAGGGTGCTCAGTCAACACTTTCACTACCGAGTCAATCTGACCTTTGTAGAAATCAATTACGTTCGATTTATCGAAAGCAAAGTATACGTTCGGTATCTTGATATGAATTTTAATAATAGGATCCAAATAGAAGATCTTCTCGATAGTATCGCGCTCTTCTTCTTCATCAATAGTAAGGTTATCAATCGAAGGCCAGAAACCTTCTTTGTTACCGTTTATCTTGTAAGCAGTAGCTCTGTTTACAGGCCACATAACAGGCTCTGCGGTAGTAATGTTGTTGCCAACAAATTCGAAATTATTTCCTACTACTTTATACATAGAAGCATCCACACCGGCTATAGGAGTGTTAGATGCATCGCCTCTTTTTACATATACAGCCTTCAACGTAACATCGCGCTGAACAATAACAGTCCAGATATCATCGCAGCAGGTAGCTCCGCGAGGCGAAGTAGTTCCCACACGATTAGAAACCATAAAACCTTTAGCCGCTTTCTCATCTAATGCTAAGTAAAGATCATCGGCACTTGAGTTAATAGGCACTCCTGCATTTGCTACAGCACCAAAGTTGCCCGGTGTTCCGGTTACTTTAAAAACATCTAAACCTCCCAAAGATGGATGACCATCTGAAGAGAAATAAAGAGTGTTGTTTTTATTATCGTAGAAAGGAGTAAGGTCGTCACCTTTTGTATTGATGGCAGAACCGGCTTCTGTAACTGCTCCGAAAGTTCCATCGCTGTTAACGGCAGCAAAATAAATATCCAGCCCGTTGTCGGCTTTTCTGTTAGAAACAAAATAAAGAATGTCTTTACCGTCAGCATCTACTCCCCAAGCCGGTTCAGTAGTGGTGCTTCCTTCTACATTCAGCGATTTCAATTCTTCGGCTTCATTCCACTCTAAGTCATTCTTCTTAGTTGATTTATAAAGTTTGCAGCTTATTCTGTTACCAAGACTTACACTATCGAAACAGCGGGTGAAAATCAATGTTTTTTCATCGGCACTTAAAATGGCATTGTTATTAGATGTTTTTGCTTCATTAGGAGGTGAAGGAAAAACTGTTCTGCCGGAATATACCTTTCCTGATTTTTCAGCCATAAAAATAGAAGTGTGATACGCATCTGTGCTGGTAGTAATATTTACAGCAGTATCGGTCTTTTGAGAAGAGAATAAAACTCTGCCACCTTTTAATGGCTTAGGAGAGAAATCCTGAATAGTAGTGTTTACCGTGCCTTCAGTTTTCTCAACTTTAATTTTGGTAGGAGTTTTTAAAAGAACTAAAGCCGTATCGCAGCCATCAATCTCAACTTTTGCAAGCGCTTTTAAGTTGAGGTCTTTTTTGCCTAATGATACCTTGAGGTAATTATTAAAAGTCTTTTTTGCTTCCTCATACTTTCCGTTCATCTTTTGCATCTGACCTAAGTAAAACTGGTCGTTTGCCCATGCTTCAGGGTCTTTGGTAATAACATCGTTGTAATACTTTTCAGCTGATACATAATCGCGCAACTGACGATTTACTTCACCTAACAGGTGAGCGATACGGATTTTGTCAGGTTTCTCCTTGTAAGCATCTTCAAGGTACTGCACAGCGTTATAGTAACTCTGGTAGCCGCCACCTTCGTCAATTATTTTACTGGCGATTTTCACTTTTTTACGCCATTTTACTTTAGGATATTTCTGTACATTCTTTACAGTCTTGCCATCCTCCTGAGCCGAGGCAAAGAGGATGAAGGGTATCGTAAGCACTAAAAGGAAATACTTCATAGATAGGTGATTAGTTTCTAGGGTTAAAATAAAAAAATCGTTTAGGTATAACTGGTACTAATATCTTGGGTTAAACAGGTAGTTGTCTTCTTTCGGAACAAATATATTTCCGATATAGCTAAGCGTAATTTCAAAACCTTGTGGCAGCTTGCCTCCAATGTTTTTATAGTCGCCATACTGTTTTGCTAAGTGAATATCATAAGCAAATCCTGCTCTGAAACCTTTCCACTCAAATCCAACTTTTGGAATCATAGTGTAGTTGCCAGTATTTAAACGGTTCCATAAACCAAGAAAAAGAGTGGCGCGTTTAGCCGGGTCCTTCACTACATGAATACCTGCTGTAAGACCAAAGTTTGTTTCCTTAGCTTTTGCTTGTGTTTGGAATAATATTCCCGGAATAAGAACTGCTTTATCTTTAATATCAAATTCAAATCCTCCGTGTATTGTATGGCGGAAAGGAAGACGGTAAACTTTGCTATTGGCAAGGAAGTCTTGCTTGTAGTTAGTAGCATTATTGAAAGAATAGCCCGCATAAACGCGCATTCCTTTATAAAACTCCGACTTCAGAAAGATTCCGGCATTGAATACACCTTTTACTCTGTTGCCGCTGTTGAAAGATTCAGGATTAAGACTTGGGTTATAAGTAAGGTCAGGATTGTAGCTATCGCCAAATTCAAACTTGCTGAAATCCATTTTGGTCATTGCAACTCCTCCCTGAAATCCTAGCCCTAACTGGAACACG
>JBKJJB010000303.1:0-9283 GCA_046598235.1 Chitinophagales bacterium | reverse complement strand
CCGTAGCGGCTGTGGTATTCGTTTTTATAGCTCTTTACTTCGGGGTGTTTTTCCAGCAGCTTATAAATTTCTTCTTTAAGTTTTCCTTTCCCTAAGCCATGCACTACTCTAAACTCTAACTTTCCTGCGGCTATTGCTTTATCTATTGCCTTTTCAAATTCTTCTAACTGATAAAACAGGGCATCCTGTGAAGGGATATTCTTTTTACTGAGGTGGGTCTTCTCTAAGTGCAGGTCAATAATATCATCAGCCTTTTCAACCTTATTGCTGAAACCGGGGTTTGTTCCTCCCATCAAATACATACGCAACAACTCGGGGTCAAAACCGGCAGGTTTAGCTTTCTCGTTCTTTTCTTTCTTACTCATGGTGCATTATGACGAAACTTCCTGAAATTTTTTTCTGAATTCAACGGCATTTCCTATTTCGGTGAACGACTCACGGGTGCCACCGGTTCCTATGATGGTAATAGTTCCGTAGCCAAACATTCTTCCAAAAATACTTTGATCAACATTCACGCTTTCAATTTTGTTCAGGTTCATTTCAAATGTCTGCCGCGAAAAAAGTCCTGTTTTAATAATGATGCGTTTGTTAGTAATTACAAATTCATCGCTCCATCTTTTTAATGCTGGAGCGATAAAGAGAGTGAGGATGCCGGTGAGGGTAAAGAAAATTTTCCAGTGGTATTTAGTTTCATATATCACTGCCTCATCTTTTATTAAGTTGTTGTCAGCGTAATTGCCCATTTTATTTTTTTGCCAAAAGTAGAAATATAAATAGTTGCTCGATAAGCCGGGGTAGAAGGGAAGGTTTGCAAGTTGAAAAATGACCCTTATAAAAGGCAAAGTGAAATTTCTAATGAAAAGGAAGTTTCTCAGATAAGAGTAATATATATTTTGCTAGAGATAGCACCATAACTGTTCGGAAGATATGATTTTGTCATTTCGAACGAAGGCTCTGCGAAATGAGAAATCTTGTATTTCATTGGCAACCTAAATACAAGATGCCTCGTTCCTCGGCATGACCACCAGCGTTTTTGTAATCTTCCAAACACCTGTGCTGATAACACTAGCCAATCTCTCTCCATACAAAATAAGTTAAGCCCCCTTTTACGCTAATATTGCAGTAATATCTTTGCCACCGCATGAATGCAAGACTTGTAAATATTATCATAGTTGCTATTACGGTAGCGCTGGTGGGCTTAATGGTTATTCAGATAAAATGGATTAACCAAAATTATAAAGTGCGCGAAGAACGTTTCGACCAGGGCGTATATTTAGCACTGAGTAATGTGGCACATACTATTGAGCGAAATGAAGCGGTTAATTATTTCGAAGTATCGGGGCTGAATGATTTTGGTAGAAACATGAATAAGATGTACGATACCGTGCAAACCATCAAAACCTATACTCCTAAATTTACTTTGGTTGACTCGGTAGGGCAACATGCCATGAAGTTCGGTTTCAGCGATACTTCTTCGGGTTTTGTTTCGAAGTTTATGGGCAGCGTAACTTACCTACAGGAGCGCGCTGCGAAGTTGCATGAACATCCTAAAGACAAGGATATGTTTACCAATGATGTGGACCGCGAGCGCCATCTTATCGAAATGCAGTTTAGCAAATACAACCGCTTGTTTCAAGACCTTGCCATGCAGTTTATGCTCGATGATAAATGCCTCCATCAACGTATTAAGAAGGAAGATGTGGAGCATATAATGAATGATGAATTTCGTAAGGAAGGTATCAATACCCCTTATCAGTTTGCGGTGTTTGATAACTGGTCTCCGGGAATGTTGTTTGGTAATATGAAAGTGACTAAAGAAGAAGTGCAAGCGGCAAATTTCTATTCCATTCCTGTTTTTACAAATGATTTGTATGAAAACTCTGGAATATTAGTGGTTACTTTTCCGGAGAAGAAGAATTACATTTTTCAATCTATGTGGCTGATGCTTTCTGCCACAAGCGCCTTTATTTTAATCATCCTCGCTTCGTTCGGTGGTTCATTTTATATCATCTATCGTCAGAAAAAATTGGATGAACTTAAAACCGATTTCATCAACAATATGACACATGAGTTTAAAACTCCGGTGGCTACTATTTCATTGGCGAGCCAGATGTTGAAGAACGAAAGAGTGATGGAGAATAAAGAAAAAATACTGAACTACTCAAATATTATTGACGAAGAGAATAAACGATTGAGCGGGCACATTGAGAATGTATTACAAGCAGCACGATTAGACAGAGGCGAGTATAAGTTGAAGATAGTAGATGTAGACATCAACCACTTACTGAGCGACATTGCAGATTCCCTGGAACTTCGTATTCAAAATGAGCAGGGAGAGTTGGCAAGAAACCTGAATGCCGAGAAGCATGTTGTAAAAGGCGATATTTTTTATCTCACTAATGCGTTTTATAATCTGTTCGACAATGCCATTAAATATAAAAAGGAAGGTCATCTTAAAATTACAGTCTCCACTCAAAACACTTCGAAGGGAGTAAATGTGATAATTGAAGATGAGGGTATTGGTATTTCAAAGGAGAATCAGAAAAAAGTGTTTGAAAAATTCTATCGCGTACCTACGGGCAACATTCATAATGTAAAAGGATTCGGGTTAGGATTAAGCTACGTGAAGGTAATTTTGAATATGCACGATGGCACTATAAAAGTAGATAGTGAACAGGGAAAAGGCAGCCGTTTTGAGATATTCCTTCCCTTTGCATCTGTTAATTAAATACAACGAAGCTTTAATTGTTAAAAAAGAGCGTTTAGCTTTGTAGTTATAAACTGAAAAAACATGAATACGAAAAAGAAAATTTTGTTAGTAGAAGATGACACTAACCTCGGAAATTTATTACAGGATTCCCTTGAAATAAAAAACTATGAAGTAGTATTAAAACGAAACGGAGAAGACGGCTTTACTGAATTTAAAGCAAATAAATACGACATGTGCCTGTTTGATGTAATGATGCCGAAAAAAGATGGTTACACACTTGCCAAAGAAGTGAGAAGATTGAATCCAAATATTCCTATTATTTTCTTGACTGCTAAAAACATGAAAGAAGATACTATAGAAGGATTGAAGCTGGGTGCTGATGATTATATCAATAAGCCTTTTAGTATGGAAGAACTTATTCTGCGCATGGAAAATATTTTCAAGCGCCTGCCGAAAGCTGAAATAAGCACACAGAATAAATTCAAGATTGGAAAATTCGACTTCGATAACACTCAACGCACATTAAGTTTAGGAAGCAACCAAGTAAAACTAACTACCAAAGAATCGGAATTGCTGAAGATACTTGCCATCTATATGGATCGTATTCTTGAGCGCACTGTAGCTCTTACCGAAGTATGGGGAACTGATTCTTATTTTGCAGGACGAAGTATGGATGTTTACATTGCTAAACTCCGCAAGTATCTAAGAGAAGACCCTGCGGTGGAAATCATGAACGTTCACGGCACCGGATTTAAGTTGATGGTGAAGAAATAATTTGTGTTCCCATAAACGAAAAAGCCCCGATTATTCGAGGGCTTTTTCGTTTTAATCAATTCATAAACTTTAGTTTTTCTTCTTGCTTATTTCTTCTGCGTTTTTGTATTCAGCAGGAACAGTAAAATCGCTTTCTGTAAGCTCAGAAGATGTAGCGGAAATTAAATCATACGAGCTTATCACTTTGCCGGAATTATCTTTAGTAATTGAGGAAAGAGGAAAGCCTTGCAGTTTTTCTTCGTTTAATCCCATTAACTCAAAACTGTTTTGAAAGAAAGAAGAGAACTTGTAATAATCTGCTTTGAAATCTTTCGACACCCACATTTCAGTAATACTTCTGTTCGTCTTCACAATTATTTTTTCGCACACCATACCCGAAACAGTTTTTGTTTCAACTGTTTTGTTTACGCTTAATCTTGAAGCATTCATATCCGATTTAATACTCTGAACAGGAATAGAGTAAAAAGCTTTCTGTGTTCCAACAGGAACAGCACCTTCGGTATAAGTAAGTAACTTACCGTTTGCCACATCAGGAATAAACCAGTTAACGGTATTCACTTTGGCATCGCTGAATTCCATTTTCATTTTGCATTGCGTTGCAGTTACGTACCAGGTAACAGTCACCGTTGAACCTTTTGCATTCGCATCAACATACTTCTGTATTACTATTAACCCCTTACCTGCAAATGCTGAAGCAACAAACATTATTAAGGTAACTATGGAAACTACTCTCTTCATAATTTTAAATTTCTATTTTTTTATTTCCAATTCCTAATTATGGTCCTACTGTTCCTTTCACCTGCGAACTGTTATAAGTGTTATCTGGCAAACCAATCAAGGGATTATTGTTTCTTTTTATCGCCCACCCCGGCACATCACTGTTAGGTCCATAAAAAGGAAGAAACCCTCCAGGTATTGGAATAGGAATACAAATAGTACCCACAATTGGAATGGCTACACAAACTTCAAGACTTACATCTATATAACCGGGGTCGCCTTGTTGTGCAAATGCACCGCCATCGCCACCATGAGCCGAAGGAATAATATTAATACTTGCTACGCTTATAGGAATACTGATAGGGTAATTTGCCACAGGTCCTGCTCCGGGAATTGAATTGATACAGCAAGTGGCATCGCCACCATCTTGAAACAATCCGATATTAATTCCCCCACCTTGATTTATTATGCCTCCTTTACCTGATTCAGAACCACCGCCACCGGCAAATCCAAAACCAATAACTATGGCACCGATGATTGGAATATTAGGAGTACCAAGCGCAAAGCCAACCGAACCGCCACCGCTGCCACCGCCATAAATAGCTCCGTTATTTTGAAGAATAGTTCTGGTAGTAAGGTTCATGGCTGCGCCTCCAAACTTTCCGGCTTCACCGCCTGCTACTAATAAGTTTCCGTTAAAAGTAAATGAACCACCGTCTCCGCCTCTACCTAAAATAGCACCATCGTTTACTACACACACCAGTGAGTTAGGATCAAGATTGCCAGTGGTATAAGCAGGATTTGAGTTGATAGTAGATTTTAACTCAACGGAGTTATTGATGTGCAGCACCACAAACTGAGCAGGGCTTGACGGAAGATTATTCAGTGCCTGCAAGTTATAATCTAACTGGTCAGTGGGAATGGTGTATTGAACCGGAGGACGGATGTAAATATTATACGTGAGGAAATGAATCACATCTCCACACAATGCCTGAATCACTATCGGATAGTTACCACCCACAGTGGCACACATATCTGCTTTTACTACTATATCTACACTGCCCATAGAATCAATAGTAGGATTACCATTAAAAGAAGCAGTAACCCCCTGCGGAAGCGATGCAAGAAAAATGACTGTAATATCTTGATTGCCGTTGGTTTGATTTACGGTAATGGTAGAGAAAACAGAATCAGAAATAATACGGTCAAGTGTATCAGTAGGGTCATCAATACTCATACTAAAAGCACATTCGTAGCAATTCTTTTCGTATGCCTTTAACCAACATTCACCATTCCAATATTCGATCAAACTATCTTGTGTATTAAAGATGGTAAGTCCTTTTAGGGGATTGACAATAGCATCGCGTTGAGGAGTAGTTAATCGGGAAAGCCCTAATCCTTTATTGTTTGATTCCAACTGCAGCACAGCACTCGAATCGGGAATCAGAATATTGATTCCCACTTGTGCATTGGAAGCCAAGAATAAAAAGAGAGTAAGGAATGCAAGAGAAAAAAATTTTTTCATCAATGAAAATAATTTGAAATGAAGAGTGCGAATTTACAGATTATTTATTCCCTGCAAACAAGTATCTGATAATACCTATCACAACCCTATAATAGTTTCGGTTCATCAAATTCGCTAAATTCGCCACTCCTAATGAGAAAATATTTTCTTTCCGCTTTATTACTTGCCACATTACAAACGTTCGCACAAAATGCTTACTGGAGTAATAACGGATTGGCTTCAATTAAAGATGGCGCTTATTTATCGGTACTAGGTAATTGTTATAACCAAGGCAACGGTATTTACAATAACACTGATTCTATTTTTTTGACAGGTGATTGGGTTCACAATGCCGCAAATCGTTGCTTTGATTCTATTGGCACGGGATGGGTATATTTTTATGCAGCCGACCAACGCATCCGTGGAAATTCAGAAACGCACTTCCATCATCTCACCTTAAAAAATCAGGGAGTGAAGTATGGTGATATAGATGTATATGTAGATGGCTCTTTGGATTTGACCGACCGAGAAATGAACATGGATATTAATACTGTTTGGGTATTGAATCCTCAACTTGCTTCTGTAAAAAGAACTTCGGGGTATGTTTCAAGTTTGCAGGATGGGGGCTTGCTTCGCAGAACCAATCAAACACAACCCTATCTTTTTCCGGTAGGATCTAATCGTGGAACTTTTCGTTATCGCCCAATAGAATTCAAACCGCTGGCATCTAATGAAAATCATTACAAAGCGCGCTTTGCGAATATTAACCCTACCATCGAAGGTTTCGACCGCGATACACGTTTTCATTTAGTTTGCGAAATAAATCCCGACTGGTATCATCGGCTTTATCATGTTACAGGAAGCGACTCAGCTGACATTACCATTATGTATAACACTGCTGCTGACGGTGATTGGAATGATATTGTAGAGTGGAAGAATGTTCCTCAATGGGAATCAATTTCACGCGATACAATTATTGCAGGAACACCCTTCGACCGTATTAGTAAATTTACTTGGGATAATTACAACTATTCTCCTTTTGCTCTGGCAATTACATCGCAACCATTTGCCGATGCTGGATTGGACACAACCATCTGGAGATATGATACTATTCAACTGAATGCAGTTGGCGGGCTGAGTTATAACTGGACTCCGGATTTTAATCTTAGCTGTGGCGATTGTTATAACCCACTCGCCTGGCCCGATTCAAGTATTACTTATTATTTAACTGTTTCGGATGGTCGTGGTTGTGATGATTATGATACGGTGCGCATTTCGGTGATTGACAAACCGTTCGATAAATTTTTTATTCCCAATGCCATTACTCCGAATGGAGATGGCTATAATGATTATTGGCACATCCGCGATTTGGAACGCTATCCTGATCATGAAGTAAGAATCATTAATCGTTGGGGCGATGAAGTTTTTTTTGCTTCACCATACATGAATGATTGGATTGGAACATGGAAAGGTGAAGAACTTCCGGGAGCAACTTATTACTACATCATACGCATAAAGTTTAATGGGCAGGATGTAAAGTTTGATGGACCGCTCACGATAATCAGATAACTGCCAAAGGAGATTTTTAAATAAAATGAAAAATTGGATTTTACTTCTTAGCTCTTTGTTCTTGGCTCTTTGTTCTGCAAATGCGCAACAAGTGGAAGAGTTTTCGTTATTACGTGAGAACGCATTCACACTAAATCCTGCATTGGCAGGTACACAAGGATATGTTCATGGCGTGGCAACTTTTCGTAAGCAATTTACTCGCATACAACAATCGCCTTATACCGCAATGCTTGCGTTTGATGGGGAGATAAAAGACAAACATCTCGGCTTGGGTGGATATTTGATTCACGATGTAACCGGACCTACCGGAAAAAGCGCAGCAACTTTTGCGGTATCTTATAACCTTCCAATTTTTAAAAAATATGCTGCGCGCTATTCCAATGGCAGTTCCGACCATGTGTTGTGTATTGGTGCTTCCATAAGCGTAGTGCAATATCGTTTGCAGGCAGATAAATTGATATTAGATAATGTTGGTGACCCGCAGTTGTATACTTCGCGCGGCTTCCGAATTTTTCCTGACGCATCCTTCGGTCTTTATTACAAGTGGAGAGATGTGTTTTATGCCGGTGTTTCTATTCCGCAAATTATGGGATTGAACATAAACTATCAGGGAAATGATGGAACCGCGGCTATTAAAACTGTGCAGCATATAAATTTTTTAGTGGGCGGAAAATATGAATGGGCAAGAGGGAATTTCAGCATAAATCCGGTTGCTGCTTTTCGTTGGGTAAAAGGTGCTCCACCGCAAGGTGATGCGGGTTTGCGTTTTATGATGTATAAAATTTTCTGGTTGGGGGCTAATTACCGCAGCTTAAATTATATGGTGTTTGAAGCCGGATTTAATGTGAAAGAAACTTTCAAACTGGCGTATGCTTACGATTTTAATTTCTCTAAATACCGCAGAGACATTGGCTCTACTCACGAAATATCATTGAGTTTTAGCATACCCAAGAAAAACAACGTAGGAAAAAGAAACAGGCGCACTCTTCGTTTCTAATCAGAAATTTTATCCCCACTACAAATCGTGCATCGTGTGCTTCCACTTAATGTTGCAGCCAATACTTGGGCGTTGCAATTCGGCAATTTGTTTTCCCGAAAGTAAATTATCCAATGCTTCGCGCATGTCTCTTCCCGAAAGCGGAATATTATTTTTTGGCCGCGAATCATCCAACTGTCCCCGGTAAACCAATTTTAAATCTTTATCGAATATGTAAAAGTCCGGAGTGCAGGCAGCATCGTACGCTTTTGCAACTTCCTGTGTTTCATCATACAAATATGGAAAGGGATATTTCAGCTTTACTGCCGCCTCTTTCATTTTGTCGGGTGCATCATCGGGGTAAGATGCTGCATCGTTTGAACTGATGGCAACAAACTTTACTCCCTTCGAGATATAATCACCTGCCAACTTTACAAGTTCTGAATTTACATGCACTACATAGGGGCAATGATTGCAGATAAACATAATAACTGTTGCTTCATTCCCTTTTAATTGTTCAAGCGAAAAAGTATTTCCAGAAACAGTATCGGGCAAAGTAAACGCAGGTGCAGTAGTGCCCAGCGGAATCATGTTAGAAGGAGTAAGCGACATAGCAGCGATTTAAAATGCGAAGGTATAATTTTGAAAATGTTGTGCGCTTACTATATTCACGATTCCTTATCACACACTAATAAACTGAAACATGAACGGAGGCGAAATAATTGCAAAGGTATTACAGAAGCAGGGAGTAAAATTTCTATTCACACTTTGTGGAGGTCACGTATCACCCATTTTTGTTTCGGCACAAAACATAGGAATTCGCGTAATTGATACACGGCATGAAGTAAATTCTGTTTTTGCTGCCGATGCAGTTTCGCGGCTTACCGGTATTCCCGGAGTGGCGGTGGTTACTGCCGGTCCCGGATTAACGAATACCATTACCGCAGTAAAGAATGCTTACCTCGCACAATCACCTTTGGTTTTATTAGGCGGAGCAGCAGCAACTATATTAAAAGGAAGAGGCTCGTTACAA
>JBKJJB010000301.1:0-11167 GCA_046598235.1 Chitinophagales bacterium | reverse complement strand
TTCTTTGCCGCCATTGCCTGCGCTGAAAAAAATCCTGGTTACAACATAACCATTCTCGAAAAATCTTCGCAGATTCTTTACAAAGTAAAAGTAAGTGGTGGTGGCAGATGCAACGTAACTCATTCTTGTTTCGACCCAAAACAATTAGTAAAAAATTATCCACGTGGCGAAAAACAATTGTTAGGTCCGTTTACAAAATTCAATCCTGCAAATACTATTGATTGGTTTGAAAATAGGGGGGTAGAATTAAAGGCGGAAGAGGATGGAAGGATGTTTCCCTCTACAGATTTATCGCAAACTATTATTGATTGCTTTATGAACGAAGCAAAAAAGTTGGGCATAAAAATTAAAACATTGGTAAGTGTAGAAGAGTTGCATAAAGGTGACAGGTGGCAGGTTAATACGAGCCAAGGAGAAGTTTGGGCAGATGCAGTAATTGTAACTACCGGGTCTTCGTTCCGCATGTGGAGTATACTGGGCAAACTTGGTCATACTATTGTGCCTGCGGTGCCTTCGCTGTTTACTTTTAATATTAAAGATGAAAGAATAAATGGGCTGGAGGGTTTAGCAGTAGAGCAGGCAAGTGTTACGGTAGTTGCCAATCAAAAATTAAAAACTACGGGTCCTCTGCTAATTACACATTGGGGCATGAGCGGTCCGGCTATTCTCCGTTTGTCAGCTTGGGGGGCAAGGGCATTGGCGGAGGTGAACAACAAATTTGAAATAGAAGTAAATTGGATAAATAAAGAGGCCAATGAAGTAACCGAAACCTTCAAGCTCTTTAAACATAATCACCCTAAAAAAAATGTGGTAGCCAATCCTCTATTTGGGGTACCCAAAAGATTATGGGAGCGGTTAGTGATTGGTAGTTCAGTAAAAGATAATTTAAACTTTGCTGACCTATCTCACAAACAAATAGAACTACTTACCAATGCGCTTACCGCTTCGCGGTTTTCGGTTATGGGCAAATCTACTTTTAAAGATGAATTTGTAACAGCGGGTGGCATTGATTTAAATGAGGTAGATTTTAAAACTATGCAGAGCAAGAAATTTGCGGGGCTTTATTTTGCAGGAGAAGTTTTAGATGTAGATGCCATTACAGGGGGCTTCAATTTTCAGGCAGCTTGGACCACCGGATGGATTGCCGGCAACTCTGCATAAAACAAAAAACCCATCGCAGGATATACTACGATGGGTTTTAAAATTATTTAGCACTAGTGCTATTTTGCTGCGGTAGTTCCCTTCTTTCCAAAATTTACAAAGTCGAAAGTCCACGATGCGTAATACATAGCACCAATTAAAGGTGAACCAACTGCCGATATAAACTTGTTGTTATAAATATTTGAACCGCCTATACGAATAGTTGAGTATGCTTTATCAATTTCGTAAGAAAGTTGCAAATCAAGTGTATGGAAAGCAGGGATAGTGCCATCGGCAAACGGGCTCTGCCATTCGTACGATTGCGGAACCCATTTAAAGTTTGCACTAAAGCCAAAACCACCAACCACGCGAGTACCGGTAACACCAATATTTACTTTATGTCTCGGACTGTTGAACCCTGAAAGAACGGTAGCTCCTGAATTTTTGATATTTGTTTCATCTAAATCAGCATACGTGTAGTTTATATAAGGAGTAATTCCTTTTCCTACATAATACGAAATGCTTATAGCCGCACCCCATGAAGGAACTTTAGTAGTGGCATTTACCCAAGCCTGATACACTGTATAGCTCTTATTATTTTCATTGTTATTTACTGAGTCATTCAATATCAAGTCATCTACTGCCAAGTTATACTCAGGCGAGTCTTTATCAGCATTGGCATTACCTCTTTGTGTTCTTACTACACGTTGAAATCCGATAAAATTAGAGTAGCGGCTCCAATAAGCCGAAAGGTCAATAAATACTTTCTTAGCAATTTCGGTTCGGTAGCCGAAGTCTACGGAAAGAACATGCTCAGGTTTAATTGGCGCTAACTCTGTTGATTGCAACAGTTGCGTATTAAAGTTTCCGTTGGCATCCTTTTTATTCCTATAAAATTCAAGCGTTGATTCGCGGGTAAATAAATTGGTAAACCCGTTCAGGTTTCCCACCAAAAACAATCTTCCGATATCAAGATACAAATACTGATCTTGTAAGGTAGGTGTTCTGAAAGCTGAACTAACCGAAGCGCGGAAAGTATGGTCGCTCTTTTTTGCCTGATAAGTATAAACCAACGAAGCCCTTGGCGAAACCTGTGCTTTAAAGTTAGAGTTTTTATCTACCCGTATAGAGCCGATAATTTTGAATTTGTCGTTGAATAATCTTTTGGTTGCCTGAAGAAAAGCACCCACTTCATGTACTCTAATTGTTCTGCCAACAGTATCTTCAAAAATGGTTCCTCTAGAATTAGGCATATAAATACGATACGATGCGCCTGTTATAATTTCCATCCATTTTACAAAATCCCAATCATATTGTCCTTCTACGTGCCACATCATTGATTTGTCGAAGAACTTAGTTCCTTCTAATGAATTGGCATCTCCTATAATCTGGTTAAAACTATCCTTAAATTGCTGCGTACCTGAGTAGTACCAGGTTCTTTCTGCTGCTCTGCGCGCCACATTGCGCGCACTGTCAATTCTCCAATCTGCCGAACTACTAAAACATTCCGCACATTCCTTAAAAGTACCCACCAGCAAATTCAGCGTATCGAAATAAGTGCTCGAAAACTCCGACACATAGTTTGAACGAATTGTCATTCTTGAAAGATACGCTCCGGTTAATCCTATGTTATAAGAGTTGCCGGCATCTTCTACCGCACCATATGCCCTTACATAAAAGTTCTTTCCCTTTACCTCAATTTTGGGTTGGTGGAATTTAAAGTCTTTAATTTGGTAGCGGGCAGTTGCCTGATAAACTGAAGTTCCGTAGCCAAATTTATAAGTGCCGGAAAGTTCAATGTCATTTTTAAAACGGTAATAAAGTCCTGTAGAAAATTTCAAACTCTTGGCGTTATAATCCGCAATTTCCTTTTCCATATAGCCCGGAGCTTTGATATGCAAAAAACCATCGGCAGCCGCAGTGTCAAATACACTTGCTGCGGGGTTAAAATCAAGCCAGCTATTTAATGCTACAATATCATCCTTTTCTTCTTGAGTAAAATCGGGACCTACCGGGTCGTATTGTTTTTTACGTATAGCCGAATTGAGGTTTACATCTGTTTCAATATTTCCATAGCGATTCAATTCTGGATCATCCGCCACCCAATCACTTTGTTGAACATATTGTCCCGTAAATTTAAAAGCAAATCGCTGTTGTTTTCCGAACGCTTGAGCATAACGCATTTGTGCATCAAGGTAAGGTCCCGGAACGGTAGTTCCACCGCCTTTCATTTGTAATGACAGTCCTTGAAAATCGTAAGGGTTTTTGCTACGCATAGAAATAACTCCCTGCATCGCATTAGCACCATAAAGTGCCGATGCAGCACCGGATATAATCTCCACGCTTTCTAAATCTAAATCGTTAGCACCCACCATATTTCCAATCGGGAAATTTAACCCTGGGGCTTCATTATCTACACCATCTATAAATTGTTTGGTGCGCAACGAGCGGGTGTCGCTAAATCCGCGCAGGTTAATTACTTTAAAGTTGGCAGAAGTAGTTACCACATCTATCCCTTTGTAATTACCGATGCTCTGATAGAAATCGCCCGATGCTGCCGATTTAATCTCGCGTGAAGTCATCTTCTCAATCTGCACAGGTGCAGTCTTAATAGACTCTGCTACACGCGAAGAAGTTACCACCACTTCGCCTCCGGGAATATCTGCCGTTTCAAGTTTTACATTAAAATTTGTATTGCTGCCGATGGGCACATCTTTCGATGTGTAGCCCACATAAGAAATGGTGAGGGCTTTTGCATCTGCCGGAACTTCCATTTTAAACGCACCCTTATCATCGGTGGCTGTACCAATCTTAGTTCCCTTTACCAAAACCGTAGCACCCACCATAGGCTCTTTGGTAATGTAGTCGGTAATGGTTCCTGAAATTGTTTTGGTTTGAGCCGAGACTAAAAGGGCGAAACACAGAAATGAAATAAGGGGTAATAATTTCTTCATCAGTTTGGGTTTTCGTTTTAATTTGTTTTAAAGCGGTGTCGAAGATAGCAAAATATTGAAACGACAAAATTTTCGCTGATTTAATTTCACTCTAAAAAGGCGGACAAAAAAACAGTAAAAGTGTTTTTTAGTTTTGCGCAGATTATGGCAATAAAAATTCTGATTACCGGAGGCACTTTTGATAAAGAGTATGATGAGCTAAACGGTAAATTGTTTTTCAAAGACACTCACCTTCCCGAAATTTTAAAGCTTGGGCGCAGCAATTTAAATGTAAGCATACGTACGCTGATGATGGTTGACAGCCTAGAAATGCACGAAGCGGATAGAGAAATAATCTTAAGCCACTGCCAGCAATGCGAAGAAGATAAAATTGTAATTACTCATGGAACCGATACCATGGAAATTACAGCGCAAAAATTAGGTACGGCAAATCTTAACAAAACGATTGTGTTGACGGGGGCAATGATTCCTTATAAGTTCGGAAGCTCGGATGGTTTGTTTAACCTTGGCAGCGCTTTGGCTTTTGTTCAGACTTTAACCAAAGGAGTGTATGTAGTTATGAATGGCAAGTATTTCTTTTGGAATAATGTCCGCAAAAATAAATCCTCTGGAATTTTTGAAGAGCTCAGCTAAATGGCAAAAAAATTAAATGATTTAATTTCTCTTTTTATCTTCGGCAATCAGAAAATCAAAATTTTATGAAAAAGATAGTTTCTCTTCTGCTTATTATCATTGTGGTGGCGGGTTGCAACAAGGAGAAAATTTATAAAGAAAACTTGAACGGTGTTTGGCGGGTATATAAATATCTTTTAAACAACACGGACAAAACTCAGCAGTTTCAAAATCAGCACCCCAACTATACCATTACATTTACCGAGGCGGGTGAATACACAGAGTTTATGACCAATCCCGATTCTACTTATGTTATAGGTACATACACCTTCACCGATAACGATGAAAAGATTGTTCTCCTAAACACTTATTACACTTATGTGACCGATTCGGTGGGAGATACTATTTCAACCGTTCCGCACATTGTTGAAAGACCTTACACCATTTTTAATTTAACCAAAGATCATGTTCAGTTGCGCAACGATACTTCACAGCTTTACATGAACAAACAATAACCCATTTTTCAAAAATAAATAACTCGAAGGTGAAGAAAACTATTGTCGTATCTCTTGGATTACTTCTGTTGCTTGCAGCCTGTGACAGAAAAGCGTTTGTAAAAAAATTAATAGGCACTTATACTTTACAGAAGTATTTGTTTGACGGACAAGACAAGACTTTTCATTTTGATACCACTTATAGAGAGTGGCAGTTGGAGTTGACCGATGCCGAAGTATACAGCAAAACATGGAAGGAATATCGTTTCACTCCGGATACGCTTTACTTGGTTGATACGCTTGGCTACGATACGCCCAATATGGTTTATGTAATTAATATAGATACCGTGCGTGTTATTGATACCGCTATTTTACCGCGCATTGAAATAGGTAGATGGGATTTAATAAACAGCGAAGAAGATTTGCAACTGAGCAATGATTCTACCAATGCAGCAGAAATTTATCGCATTCTTGATTTGGGTAAGAGCAACCTGACTCTCCGTAAAGGAAACGAAGAACTTTATTTAGTTAAGTAATCGCTCAAACATCCAACACAAAAAAGCCGCCCCAAACTTTCGGGACGGCTTTTTTATTTCGCTACTGTCTGTAAATTATTTCTTTACCGCTTCCACTACAAACCCTTTCTTTCTCAGCAACTCAATTACTCCTGTTTCTTTGGGCAAATGAAGTGCACCAACGGCAATAAAAGTTGATTGTTCCTTTACAAATTCTGCTATACGATTTGACATACGTATATTTCTATCGGTTACAAGTGCCTTGTAAAATTTCTCGGGCATTTGAGTATCCATATCGCTATTCGCCAAGCTGTCTAAATTCTGTTCTACATAAAATTTCACCGCATCAATTCCTTCTGTTTTATTCTCTTCCAATGAGTGAATTTCCGTTACAAGCAAATCTGCCTGTTCCTGATAATTCAAAGAGTTCAATGCTCCCAACTGTTCATCAACGGTTTCAATACCAATAATTTTTTTGTGTTTCTTCTTTGCTTGTTTGTAGAAATACAGGTCCAATACTTCTGTGTTTCCATCAATCGAAGAATCGTCTAACTCCATGCTACCCATTTCTAAAATGGTCATGGTTAATACGGGTGCCACATTATCAAACAGCGCTACCGAAAAACCAATTTGCTTTTTCACCACCGAATCCAGTAACTTATATTCCCGCTCAGGTATCATTTTTTTTAAGCTGTAATCCTTACCCATCATCAACTTTGAAATCAAACTCAAGTCAAGTGCCTCCTTCGGGTCAAGTTCCATTGCATACGCTTTTGCAGAATACAAAAATGGCATCACGCTATCGCTAAACGCAAACACGCGCGCATCGCTCGTATGCATAGTGCCATATAGGTAAGATGGCTGTTTTAAACCATTGCCTGAAATTTTCCAGAGAAGTGAATTATATTGTGCAGAAACAGCAAAACAAAAAAGGATACTAAACGCAAAAAATAGTTTCTTCATCTTGCGAAGGTAGTTGACATTTGTATTTCCCATTAACCACTAACAATTAACCCTTAACTTTTTCATGATTGTAATAGACGATAAAATAATCAGCGATGATGTAGTAGAAGAACAATTTGTTTGTGACCTCAACGCCTGCAAGGGTGCTTGTTGTGTTGCGGGTGAATTAGGTGCTCCGCTTGATGAAGAAGAAACAAAAATTCTGGAAGATATTTATGAGAAAGTAAAACCGTATTTGCTGGCTGAAGGAATTGCCGCTATTGAAAAGCAGGGCAAGTGGGTACACACCGAAGAAGCCGAAAAATATAATACCCCGCTGATGAAAAAAGGTGGTTGTGCCTGGATGAACTACGACAAAAACGGAGTGGTAATTTGCGGTATAGAAAAAGCATATAATGACGGTGTAGTTGCTTGGAAAAAACCCGTTTCGTGCCACTTGTATCCTATACGAATTACCAAACAGAAAAAAACCGGTTATGATATGATTAACTACGAGCGCTGGCATGTATGCAAAGCTGCTTGCAAAAACGGCAAAGCTTTGAAAGTTCCGGTTTATAAATTTTTGAAGGATGCTTTGATTAGAAAATACGGAGAGGCGTTTTATAAAGTGCTTGAGTTATCTGTTCAGCATAAAGAGAAATAAGTTTTAAATTTGAAGCATGGAAGCAATCGTAATAAGCGGGAAACACAAATCAGAATTAGAGATGTTATTTGCTCTTGCAAAAAAACTCGGTCTAAATTCACGCAAGCTCAACAAAAAGGAAATAGACGATTTCGGTTTTGTTCTGAAAATTGAAGACGGTTTAAAATCGGGTAAGGCCAGTAAAAAAGAGGTTCGCTCGTTTCTGGGATTATGAAATATGAATTCAGTAAAGAGTTCTTCAAGTCCCTCCGAAAACTCAACAACCCCCAACTTAGTAAATCAGTATCTAAAGTTGTTTTACAAATCGAAAAAGCAAAAAGCATTTCGGAAATTCCTTCTCTAAAAAACTGAAGGGATTTGAAGAATATTACCGCATAAGAATTGGTGATTTCACAATAGGGATAAAATTAGTGAACGACATTCTTTGGCTAGCTGTTATTGATAACCGCAAAGATATTTACAAGCATTTTCCATAAGCAACTCTTTCTGTCCTCTCCTCTATTCAAAAAAATATCGCTCTGTTATAATGATTTGCCTCGCTTAACGTTTATCTGTTACGCTTCTGAATAAATTTGTTTCGTGGCAAAGTCTAAATCAGCGATTGGAAAATTCTTCAAATACAATCCGAATAATTTCCGGGAGGTTTTCACGAGAATTCAATTTGTTCTCTGGTCAATTATTTTCCTCATTGTCCTCTTCTTCATTGGCGTAAACTACGGTTTGTTGGGCAAAATGCCCGACCTCGAAGCCATTCAAAATCCCAACAGCGCGGTTTCTACTACCATTTATTCTTCCGACTTTGAAGTGCTCGGCTCGTACTTTACCGAAAACAGAATTGAAGTTTCTTACGAAGAGCTTTCTCCATATTTAGTAAAAGGTCTTGTAGCTACTGAAGACAAACGTTTCTACGAACACTCCGGCATTGATTTAAAAAGTTTATTCCGCGCTGTTATCATGACGGGCATTCTTCAGAAGGATGAAGGTGGCGGCAGTACCCTTACTCAACAGCTCGCTAAAAATCTTTTTCATCAGGATTTCGAAAAGTCCGGTGCATTAAAAAGAATTTTTCAAAAAATTAAAGAGTGGGTGCTCGCTGCAAAACTGGAACGCACCTTCACCAAAGAAGAATTGATTGCGCTTTACTTGAACACGGTTGAGTTCAGTTCCATGTCGTATGGAATTAAAACCGCATCCTTTACTTATTTCTACAAAACACCTGCAGAGTTAAAACCAGAAGAAGCTGCTCTGCTTATTGGAATTGTAAACGCTCCTTCGCGTTTAAATCCACAGCGTCATCCTGAACGCGCAATTATCCGCAGAAATTTAGTGCTTGATCGCATGGCAGAAGCTAAAGCACTCACAACACATCAAACTGATTCACTTAAAAAAAATCCAATCAAACTTAATTTTCATAATCCCGATTATCGCGAAGGAGAAGCTACTTACATCCGCGAATACATCCGTCAGGAATTAAAAAATTGGTGCGATAAAAATCCGAAGGCGGATGGTAGCAAGTGGAATATATATGAAGATGGATTAAAGATTTTCACCACCATTGATTCGCGCATGCAAAAACATGCCGAAGCATCTATTGCCGAACATCTCTCCTTTTTGCAGGATGTTTATTACAAAGAATGGAAAGGAAAAGATTCCTGGAAATCTGGCTATCGCGCCAAACCCGATTTGCTGGATAAGATGATGAAGCAAAGCGACCGCTACATTGGAATGAAAGCTGCCGGAAAATCAGACGAGGAAATTAAAAAAGCATTCACCACAAAAAATGAAATGACCATTTTTAGCTGGCATGGCGATAAAGGATATAGCATTGATACAGTAATGAGTCCGCTTGATTCATTGCGATACTATTTACAAGTAATACAAGTTGGTTTTCTTGCAGTAGATGCAAAATCGGGTGAAGTAAAAGCCTGGGTGGGCGGACCTAACATCCGTTATTTTCAGCTTGACCACGTAAAAAAATCTACCAAGCGGCAGGTGGGTTCAATCATGAAACCCTTCTTGTATGCAATGGCGCTTGAGCGCAACTATATGCCATGCACACTCATTCCATACATTGCGCCCGATTGTGGAGGAATTGATGCCAAATGGAATCCTGATGGAACCGATAAATGGCAGGAAGGTGAAATGGTTCCTATGAAAGATGGACTTGCAGCGTCTGACAATCGCATCACCGCGCGTATCATGTGCGATATTGGCGATCCGAATTTACTCGTTGATTTTGCAAGGCGCTGCCAAATTGAAAGTCCGCTCAATCCTGTTCCTTCACTTTGTCTCGGCACAGCCGATATTTCTCTTTTCGAAATGGTGGGTGCTTATACCTGCTTTGCGAACCTTGGCACTTATAGTAAACCGTTTTTCATTAAGCGTATTGAAGATAAAGGCGGCAACGTGTTGGCACAATTTGGTGGCTCTCAACGCGAAGCTATTGCAGAAAAAACCGCTTATGTTACTACCGAAATGTTGAAAGCCGTTATCAATCGCGGAACTGCTGCGGGTATTCGTTCGCGCTACGGATTGCAGATGCCGCTTGCCGGAAAAACCGGTACCACTCAGGGAAATTCCGATGCCTGGTTTATGTGTTATAATCCTGATATAGTGGTGGGTGTCTGGGTTGGGTTCGAACAACCCAGCGTTCACTTTGCATCGAATAGAACTGGCGCAGGAGCAACAGCCGCCATGCCGATTGTAGGAAATTTTTTGCGCAAAAGTTTCAATGACCGCGCCATTCATTTAAAAGCAAGTGAGTTTTCTCTTCCTGCCGATTCATCATTTGCGTCTTCAGTTAATTGGGATTGCACCGCTGTTCCCGATACTGTGAAAAAAAACGCCACAGTAGCGATTAAAGAATTTTTTGGTAGTATAAAAGACGCCTTCACACCGGGAAAATCACCTCAAGAGGTTTCGCGCCAAGAAAAAAAAGACTGGAAAAAAGAGCAGCGCAAAAAAGCGCGCAGGAGTAAGAACAAAAAACCCGATGTAATCATTCGATAAATTAAGCACCATGCAACCCGGCAAACTTTATCTCATACCTTCTTTTTTAGGTGAAGACAATCTCTCCATCATTCCCGACCAAATAAAAAACTGTGTACAGGAGTTGAATGAATTTATTGTAGAAGATGCGCGCACTGCCCGCAGATTTTTACGCGCCATCGGTTTCAAAAAGAATTTCGATACTGAAGTTACCATTCATGAATTAGATAAACATGCCAAGCAACAAGACTGTAAAATGCTTTTGCAAAATGTGCTGCGCGGAAATAATTGCGGCATTATTTCCGAAGCGGGTAACCCCTGCATTGCCGACCCGGGAAGTGAGGTGGTTGCCTTTGCTCATAAATACGATATAGAAATAATTCCTCTCGTTGGTCCTTCATCTATTCTTCTCGCTTTAATTTCTTCGGGCTTTAACGGACAGCAGTTTTGTTTTCATGGTTATCTGCCCATTCACGGAACGGAGCGAACCAAGAAAATAAAAGCAATGGAGAACGCGGTGCGAAATGCCACGCAGATTTTTATGGAAACCCCCTTCCGCAACGAAAAATTATTAGATGAAGTTTTGCGAACCTGCAATGATGAAACTCTTCTCTGCATCGCATGCGACCTTACCCTGCTCACTCAATTTATCCGCACAAAAAAAATTGCTGATTGGAAACAGGAAACCCTTGACATCAATAAAAGGTATTGCATTTTTCTGTTGGGACAATAAACAAAGTCTGTCATCCTATGCTTGCAATCAGGAACGAAGATGAATAATAGATTTGATAATTATTCACATTGAAGGAAAAGGAGAGGATGGAAACTAACAATTGTCATTAGCTCACAGAAGCCGTT
>JBKJJB010000003.1:0-6959 GCA_046598235.1 Chitinophagales bacterium | reverse complement strand
TTTGATTAATAATAACAGCAAGTGTAGAAACATATTTATTTATTGCAAAAATTGGTTGAACTGTTTTTTCAACTTTTAAATGTCGATAAAGGACTTGAGGTAATAGAAAACTCCATATCTCACAATTACTTCATCTGTTCAATTTGTTCAATTACTTTCGCCCCTTCAATGTCCGAACTTAAAAAGCCCTTTCTTGACTACAGCCTGCTAAAAAGAATCATCCATCTTGCTGACCCGTATCTAAAAGTCTTTTATTTCTCTGTCTTTCTTTCGTTGGTACTTGCCATTGTAGGTCCGCTTCGCCCGTGGATAGTAAAATACACTATTGACAACAGCATTATTCACTACAATTTCGAGTCGTTGAAACTGATGTGCCTTTTGATGTTAGGGCTGTTGATTGTTGAAAGTATACTTCGCTATTTCTTTAACTACATCAGTTCATGGCTGGGGCAAAGCATTATTAAGGATATGCGCATTCGTGTATTCAGCCATATTCTTCATCAACGGTTAAAATATTTCGATACCACTGCCATCGGCACATCTACCACCAGAACTATTACGGATATCGAAGCTATCAATGATACTTTCAGTGAAGGACTTATCACCATTGTTGCTGACCTGCTCACTATTCTGTTGGTGATTGCCTTTATGCTTTCTATCAGTTGGCAACTCACCATTGTATGCTTATCTGTTTTACCTTTTCTTCTTTTTATAACGCGCTGGTTTCAGGAGGGAGTGAAAAAATCATTTCAGGAAGAGCGCACACAGATTGCCAAGCTGAACGCTTTTCTGCAAGAACATATTACCGGTATGCGTATCATTCAGATTTTTGCAGTAGAAGAAAAAGAGAAAAAGAAATTTGAAGCCATCAACAGCGAATTGCGCAATGCCAATATTCGCGGTATATGGTATTATTCGCTCTTCTTTCCTGCGGTGGAAATTTGTATGGCGGTAGGCATTGGGCTAATGGTGTGGTATGCATCGCGGCTCATTATCGGTCACCAAATAGATAACGTGGGAGTTATCTCTGCTTTTATTCTTTACATCAACATGCTGTTTCGTCCCTTACGGTTTATTGCCGATAAGGTGAACGTAATACAGCGCGGCATTGTTGCTGCTGAAAGAGTTTTCAAACTTCTCGACAAGAACGAAGAAATTCCAAACAAGGGAACATATATTCCATCTGCCATGCAAGGTGCTATTTCTTTTCAGAATGTGTGGTTTGCTTACAATGAAAATGATTCCGTTTTAAAAGATGTTTCATTTGAAGTAAAAGCAGGAGAAACAATTGCCATTGTGGGCGCTACCGGTTCTGGTAAAACTTCTACCATCAATGTGCTCGGAAGGTTTTACGATATTCAAAAAGGCACTATCAAAATTGATAATGTAGATATTAAAGACTATGAACTTTCTGCTTTGCGTTCAAGAATGAGCGTAGTGCTACAGGATGTTTTTCTTTTTGCCGGAAGTGTTTACGACAATATTACACTACGCAATGAATACATTACCCGCGAACAAGTAATACGCGCATCGCAATTGGTAGGTGCACACGAATTTATTATGAAGCTGCCGGGCGGATATGACTATTTAGTAATGGAACGTGGAGCAACACTTTCAATGGGGCAGAGGCAACTTATTTCGTTTGTTCGGGCTTTGGTATACAATCCACGCATTCTGATTTTAGATGAAGCTACGTCTTCTATTGATACCGAAAGCGAACAACTTATTCAACACGCTATCGAAACGCTGGTGAAGGGAAGAACCTCTATTGTAATTGCTCATCGCCTTTCTACTGTTCGCAATGCGCATAAAATTATGGTATTGGATAAAGGTGAACTGAAAGAGTTTGGCGCTCACGAAGAACTGCTTGCCAAGAACGGGCACTACCGAAAACTGTACGATATGCAGTTTGTAAAACAAAAATCAGTTGTATAACTTTTTAGCAACACCGTCTTAATCTAGAACAGAATACTATTTTGGAATAAGCACAGACCTATGTTAACAGGCTTTTTTAATGATAGGAAAAAAACAATTATTATTGTGTCACATTTTCTAACACAAAAAAAACAACAGATGAAAAAATTACTTTTCGCTCTTATGGCAATTAGCTTAATGGCAACTGCTTCTTCTTGCAAGAAATGCGGCTATTGTAGAGATATAAACGGTAATCCAGGTTCAGCCGTATGCAAAGGAGGTACATTTGGTCCTCTTGAAGGCGATAACTATAAAGAATCTGAAACAAATTGCCGCGCTCAAGGCGGAACTTGGATTGTAGACTAGTAATAGTACACTCTCTTTAAAAAAGCATAACAATAAGCTACATGATGTAGCTTATTGTTATGCTTTTTCTTTTTCAAACTCTTTCATCGTTTCTACCAACACATCTACTCCGCTCTCGGGCATGGCATTATAAATAGAAGCACGAAAACCGCCTACAGTTCTATAACCCTTAATACCCACTATCCCTTTTCCTGAAGCAAAGGCAAGAAATTTTTCTTCAAGCAATTTATCATTTATTGAAAAGCATACGTTCATCAATGAACGGTCTTCCTTTGCAACCATGCCTTCAAACAAACTGCTGGCATCAATAGCATCATACAATTTCTTCGCCTTGCTAATGTTCTTTTCTTCAAGAGTTGCCAATCCCTGTTTCTTTATCCATTGCAACGTGAGATATGAAACATACACCGCGAAAACCGAAGGGGTGTTATGCATACTCTGCTTCTCGATGTGTACTCTGTAATCCAGCATCTTCGGAATTTTTCGCTTTACCCTGCCGAGGATATTTTTGTTCACTACCACCATCGTGGTTCCCGCACATCCAAAATTCTTTTGCGCACCTGCATAAATCAAATCGAAGCGATTAAAATCAAGCTGGCGCGAAAAAATATCACTGCTCATATCAGCAATAAGTGAATACTGTGTATTGAAAAGCGCATGATTAGTAAAAAGTTGAGTTCCATAAACTGTATTGTTTGTAGTAAGATGAAGGTATTTGTATTCACCATTCGCCTCTTGCCACTCACCACTCGCCAGCTTCGGCACATAAGTATAATTCGCCTCGCGTGATGAGCCAGCTACGTGAATATTTCCAAAGTTTTTTGCCTCTTCTATGGCATTATGCGCCCATTGCCCTGTATCAAGGTATGCGGCTGTTTCATTTTCATTCAGCAAATTCATAGGCACCATAAAAAATTGCGAAGAGCCACCACCTTGCAAAAACAAAACTTCGCGGTCGCTGTTCAATTGCATCAATTCTTTTACAAGTGCTACTGTTTCGTCCATCACTTTTACAAACTCTTTGCTGCGGTGCGAAATTTCGAGAATGCTCAATCCGGTTCCTGCAAAATCTTTTATTCCTTCTTGTGCCTGCTGCAATACTTCTTCGGGCAATATTGCCGGACCACTATAGAAATTTATTTTCTTCATACCTGCAAACATAAAAACAGCAAATTATTTCACTCTTGTTATTTTCAAACATTATTTAATCTGGCAATTATGAAAACAGAAACTGCCCGCATCGCGAAACTGCTCAAACGCAACTGGGAAGGTCCCATGTGGCATGGCACTCATTTAAAAGCAGTTCTGGAAAATATTAAATGGGAGAAAGCATTTTTTAAGCCGAATAAAAATTCTCACAACATCTATGAATTAGTAAAACATATGTACTGTTGGCGCAAGTTTACGCTTGAGCAACTAAAAGGAAATACTTCATACACCGTAGCTATCAATTCGGAATACGATTGGATTACCGATTATGAAAAGAGTGAAGCAAGTTGGAAAGAAGCATGGAGCGAATTGGAAAAGAGTCAGACAGCATTGGTAAATGCTTTCAAAAAAATGAAAGATGAAAAGCTGGAAGAACATGTTCCCGGCAAAAAATTCACTTGGTATGTGCTGATTCACGGATGTATTCATCACGACATTTACCATTCAGCACAAATTAGCCTTCTGAAGAAATAAAATACAGCAAAGAATCATACGTCATATTTCAAAGTAATTTCTCAGGCAGAAAAACTTTTTACCTTTAACCAAAATCAAAATTGCCAAACATGAAAAATGTATTAAGACTTTTTATCGGTTTAATGATTGCTTCTTCTCTGTCAAGTTGCAGCTATAACTCTTTAGTTGAAAAACGCGAAGCCGTAACCGCACAATGGGCTAACGTAGAAACTTCGTATCAGCGCAGAGCGGACTTGATTCCCAACTTGGTTGAAACAGTAAAAGCCGGAGGAAAATACGAACAGGAAACTCTGCAGAAAGTAATAGAGGCGCGTGCATCTGCTACCAGTATTAAGTTAGACCCAAGTAATCTTTCAGATGAAGATATTGCGAGATACCAGGCAGCACAAAGTCAATTGAGTGGAAGTTTATCGCGCTTGCTGGCAACAGTAGAGGCATATCCTGAATTGCAGGCAGTAAAAGGATATTCAGAATTGCGCGTTGAACTTGCCAGCACAGAAGATAAAATTGCCTTTGAGCGCAAAAAGTTTAACGACTTGGTGAACGATTACAACGCCAGCATTGCCACTTTTCCTGCATTGATTACAGCCAAAATATTCGGCTTTACTTCTAAGGGATATTTTAAAGCGGATGCAGGAACTGAGAAGGTACCAACAGTGAAATTTTAAGTCATAGCAGCAAACATATCAACTGCATTTTTTAAACGCTCTACATGCTTTTTCAAAAACAATTCTTTTCTGAAGAACAGCGCAAAGCTATTGTGCAAACAATTTCTGATGCCGAGGCAATGACCTCCGGTGAGATACGTTTGCATGTAGAAGAAAGATGTAAACCGGAAAATGTATTGGAAAGAGCCACTGAGATTTTTTTTCAACTAAAGATGAATGAAACAGCGCACCAAAATGGTGTGCTGCTATACATTGCTTATGACGACCACAAATTCGCCATTATAGGCGATAAAGGAATTAACGATTTGGTGCCTGCTACTTTTTGGGATGGCACCAAAGAAGTTATGCGCGAACATTTCAAACGCAATGAATTTTATGAAGGAGTTGTTTTCGCCATCCGCGAAGCTGGCTTTCACCTTAAACAATACTTCCCTTTGAAAGACAATGACAAAAATGAGTTGCCAAATGAAATCAGTGAGGGATAAATCAGTTGACAGTTGGCAGTTGGCGGTTGGCAGTAAATTCGCACTGCGAATCTTTCTTTCTTTCTTTCTTCTTGGCTCTTGGCTCTTGGCTCTTTCTAGCTGCGCAAAATTTTCCTGAACAACCCAACCCTTCGCGTTTAGTAAATGACTTTGCTGGTATTCTTTCTTCTTATGAAAGAGAAAGCCTTGAACAAAAATTGGTAGCGTTTGACGATTCTACTTCTACGCAAATTGCTATTGTAACTATAGAAACTTTAGAAGGTGCAGAAGTAGGAAGTTACGCTGCCGAGCTTGGAGAAAAATGGGGCGTTGGGACAAAGAAAAATCTGAACGGGGTCATGATTTTGATGGCGAAAAGAGAGCGCAAAGTAACTATCCGAACCGGTTATGGCGTGGAAGAAAAACTTGGCTCAATTATCTGCGATCGAATTATTAAAAATAAGTTGATTCCGAATTTTAAGAACGGAAATTTTTATGCGGGCTTCGATGAAGCCACAGATGAAATAACTGCCCGCCTATCGGGCATGTATGTAAACGATGAAAAAGATAAAAGCAAGGGCATTCCACTTTGGGTAATTCTACTTATCATCTTCATTATATTCTTTATTCTACCAATGATTTTTAGAAACAAGGGCGGAGGCACAACTTATAGCAAAAGAGGACTAAACAGTTGGGGTGGTGGTCCGGTAATTTGGGGTGGTGGTGGATTTGGAGGAGGAGGAAGTAGCGGTGGCGGCTTTGGTGGGTTTGGTGGTGGCGGTTTTAGTGGCGGAGGCTCAAGCGGGGGCTGGTAAGCCCCACCTAAATCCTCCCCGAAAGGGAGGACTTAAATACAACTTAATATGCAAAATCAATACAAATCTCATCCTTGGCATGGAATAGAACCGGGAGAAAATTTTCCGAATATACTCACCGCATTCATTGAGATTGTTCCGGCAGATACCGTAAAATATGAAATTGATAAAGAAAGCGGTTGGCTGAAAGTAGACCGTCCGCAGTTGTTTTCAAATGTTGTTCCCGCGCTTTACGGATTTATTCCTAAAACCTTATGCAATGTTGAGGTGGGAAAATTTTGTATGGAGAAAACCGGAAGACAAAATATTATAGGCGATCAGGATCCAATGGATATTCTAGTGCTGGAAGAAAAGAACATTCAGAACGGAGGAATATTGGTGCAGGCAATTCCAATAGGTGGGTTTAGGATGATTGACAAAAATGAAGCGGATGATAAAATAATTGCCGTGATGAAAGATGACGCAGTGTATGGTAAGTACAAAGAACTAAGTGACCTGAATGAATCTATCATCAATCGCTTAAAACATTATTTTCTTACCTATAAGGATATGCCCGGTTCCACTGACAAAAGGAAAGTTGAAATTGCCTCCGTATATGGACGAGAAGAAGCTTTAGAAGTAATAAGAAGAAGTGCTATAGATTACAAAAATTGTTTTTGCACTTCATGAAAAACAGAGTCATTTTTGTTGTCGGACTAATATCCGCCATTCTCGTTGCGGGATTCTTATATAACAAATATCGTATTGCACCAAAAATAAAACTCGAATCACTAGAGTTGACAGACCTTAATGGCAATACCGTAAACTTCGAGAATTTTAAAAACAAAAAAATTCTCATTAACTTTTTTGCCACTTGGTGCGGTCCATGCGTAAAGGAAATGCCATCGCTTGAAATGGCACAATCAATTCTTGAAAAAGATGAATTTGTATTTTTGTTCGTTTCAGATGAACCTGTTGAACGGCTACAATCTTTTCAAGGGGCAGCAGGGAAACAATTAGTAATACTTCATTCTAAAAGACCGCTTAGGGAGTACAAAATATTTACACTG
>JBKJJB010000437.1:0-2815 GCA_046598235.1 Chitinophagales bacterium | reverse complement strand
TTACAGAAGCCTTTTGTCATTAACAACAGGTATCAAGCGGGCTTGATGGAATTCTCGGAATGACATAACTCTTTACTTGAGTCGCGTTAGCTAGGAATCACATTTTGAATAAACAATCAATTAAAACATAACCGGACAATGCCCCGGTTTTGGTTTCTTGCGATAGCAGCCCTGATACATTATGGAGATTTCGGGCGCACCTACCGAGTTAGTAGCAGGAAGAAGTTTTGAAATATTTACATCATAACTTAAGCCACAAGTAAATCCTTTATAATCTACCCGCGCATTTACAATCATGGCATCGAGCAAACCTCTGTATTGAAGCCCGAAGTGAACAGCAGTTTTGCTGGTAGAAGTATTTCCTATAATAGTTTTAAAACTGCAACCCACATTAAACTGATAAGAAGAACCCTGTACAAGCACTAAAAAGTTAGGCAGAACAGATAATCGTTTACCTGCCGGTATGGCTGCTCCTCCGTGAAGAGTAATTTTCATATAGAGGCGTTCATCTGCTGTGGCGTTTCCGTTATTATCTGAGGGATAAAAAGAGATTTTCGGTTGATTGATGTGGCTAAGAGCAAATCCAAAAAAAAGATTTGTCTTATTTCTAAGCATGCCGCTGTAAAGAATTCCAAGAGCGGCATCGCCATATAACACGCGAGTTCTTCCAAAAGTTTCTCCACTTATTGAAGGATCTCTTCGCCCTGTGTTGCGGTCGTACTGCTCATCAAAAGTTGCATTAGCAGGATTAATACTTCGGTGATTAAACCCTGCTTGTATACCCGCTGAAATCTGCTGAGTTCCCTTGCGGTTAAGCATAAAATGATAAGCGAAAGATAAATCAACACGATTCGAATTAAAACTAATGTCGCCTGCCTGATCGGCAAAAAATGAAAGCCCAACGCCTGCAAAACTGTTGTACTTAGTCACTTTGCCAATAGACATGTCTGCCCCTCCAGCAAAGGTGCGGTAAGTATTTGTTTCAGATACAGTAAGCCATTGTGTACGAAAGTTGGCATACACACGGTAATCGCACATGTTCATTCCTGCTAAAGCAGGGTTAAGCAACAGAGGCGAAGCATTGTATTGAGAAAAATGGATGTCTTGTGCATTCGCATTCACAAATGCAGATACAGATGCCATCAAAAAAATATATTTAAGAAACTGCTTGCCCATTATTTACCTCACTAAACTAACGTTCCCCTTACCGGTTATAGTTTCCCGGTTCACACATTCAATTTCGTAGGTATAAACGAAAACAGCCGGATTAAGCTTTTTGCCATTTCTGTCATTACCATCCCATCCCCATCTTGGGTCATTAAATTCTCCATTTGTACTTTCAAAAACCAATTTACCCCAACGATCAAAAATTCGAAAATAGTTAATCTTTTTTCCTGCCACACCGCGAATCATGAAAACATCATTCATACCATCACCGTTGGGTGTAAAAGTATTTGGAATATACGGAGGAACCTCATCGCAGCTATTCAAAAATTCTATAGTAATTGAAGCCGTGTTTGTACAGGTAACTCCACTCTGGCTATAATAAATGGTAGCGTAATAAGTAGTAGTTTGTGTTGGTGTGGCAATTGGATTCGGACAATCGCGGCAATCAAGTGTTGAGTCGGGAGTCCAGATAATACTATCAATTTGACCCGGAATTTGCGAAGTAATAGTTGAGCTTAACCCTAACACAATGCGGTCGGGCGAAGCAGTTATTTCAATAGGAATTGGCTGAATCACATGAATGGTAACAGTATCTAAAGCAGGCGGACAAGTACCATTAATAGCGCTTACAATGTAACTTACATTGCCAAGTGGTGTTATGGTTTGGTTAGCTGAACTACAAGTACTATCACTTAACCAGACACATGGACTCCAGTTAATACTGGTAAATATACCCGATGGAGAATAATCTACCGAACCCCCGAGACAAATAGTTGTATCGGCAGGGTTCACCGACATATCGGTTGCAGCGTTTGTTTGAACTGTCCTCTGAATGGTGCCTACACAGCCGTTCAAATCAGTTACTATCAACTGCACATCATTAAACCCTATCGGGAAAACAAATGAAGTGTTGCAGGTAGTAGCAATCACCTGCGGAGGAGTTGTCAACCAAGTGTAAAGGCAAGTAGCTATTAATGCATCGCCTGCTATAGTTGTGCTTGTCAATGGCATAGGTTGATTCACACACGAAATACTCCAGCTAAAATTGGCTTGAGGAGCTTCGTTAACTGTAACCGGTACTGTAAGAGAATCTGCACAATTATTTGCATCGGTAACAACTAAAGTAACCGGACCTTGATATGGTGGACCATAAGTATGACATGGAGGATTTTGTCCTGAACCCTGTGCTTGACCAGGTCCGTAATTCCAAACCCATGAAGAAATAGGTGTAATACTTGTAGAAGCATCGGTAACACAAAGCGGCACATTGCTGCATATTATCGGTGCACTTATTGAAAAAGCAGCTACAGGACTTGGATTGATACGAATTGTTCTGACAGTAGTATCTATACAACCGTTACCATCTGTAACTGTTTCCAAAATATTATAAGTGCCCGTTGCCGAATATTTGTGGCACACATTAGCTCCGGATAAAACAACACCGTCTCCAAAGTCATAAGTCCATGAAACTAAAGTGCCGTTTATACCAGTAGAAGCATCGGTTACACACACGCTGTCATTCAAACAAGCTGTAGAGGGAACATTAAAAGCAGCATTTACACGAGCAACGGATAGCAGTAATATATCAGTATCTGTGCATTGATATTGGTCAGTTACTATTAAGGTGAAAGCAGTGTCAGCGCAAATT
>JBKJJB010000321.1:0-4601 GCA_046598235.1 Chitinophagales bacterium | reverse complement strand
GTAGGACTTGGAAGGTTTGATGTTGCAGAACCATCTCCAAAGTGCCATGTATGCGATACCGTACCTGTATTATTTACAGGAATAAAAGTAACCGCTCCGCCAGGTACATACGTTTGTGTAAAATCAGCATTCAGCACAGCACATGGATTAGTGATGGTAACATTAGTACAAGAAGTGCCTGAACAACCATTTGCATCTGTTACTGTTACGCAATAGGTTCCGCTTACATTCACAGTAATATCGCGCGTAGTTTCACCTGTATTCCATAAGTAAGTATAAGGTCCGCTTCCGTTGGCATAAGGACGGAGGATACTTGCTCCGTTTAGATATACAGAATCGACTATAGTTACAGTTAAGTTACAGTTAGGTCCTATGTATTCTGAACGACAAGCAGAATCGCAAAAAGTAGAGATATTATTTACATACACATACAAGCAGAAATTGTGTTGACCATTGCCGACATTATTAACAGTGTAGGCTGTGTTAGGATTAGGATTAGTAATTGCATTTCCATCCATCCACCATTGGTATAAAGCACCGGTCATAGTTCCTGTTGAAGTACTTTGAAGCACTACCGTGCCTCCTCCATTATTGTTGATAGTAAAACTTGCGTGCGTGTTTCCGCAACCGGGATTGCCAATAGTTAGAGTATGACAAACCGAATCAGAACAAGTTACTCCGTTGCCCTGCGCAGTAAGATACAAGCAAACGGTGTACGTGCCCGGTGTTTGGTAAACATGAACCGGGTTTTCTGCAGTATCTACTGTGCCATCTCCTAAATCCCAACTCCTATTAGTAATATGAGTAGTTCCAAATGCCACATAAGAGGTATCGTAAAAACTCACAACATTGTTTGGGTTCACGTTCTGGGTGAAAGCTGCATCAATCCCGCAAAGTATTTGAGCGTTCGAATAGAACGAACAACACAGCAGAATCAAAAGCATGAAAAATGGTTTTAGTGTTTTCATAGAATTGGTTTTTGGTTTATAGATTTTAGATGTTTGCATTTTACTTTTAATTGATACGCCAAAGATACATGCTCGTTGCATAGAAACCAATTCAAATTACATTTATTCTTACCCATTCAAATATTAAGCATTTGCTCCAATCTTCGGTGCAAGCCAAGCGCGGTAACGAAGCACTTCTCCATCTTCCACAGAATCTTTTACGGGAGATATTACAAACTTCTTTACTTCATTCAACAACTTTTTACTACTATCTAATGAGCCCGTGGCAACAAGTTGAGGAATGAGTTTAAGGATAAATCGTTCCCGTTTAAAATCATCGGAAGAAAATTGCTCTTTAAACTGTTTTTTTACCTGTTCAACACGCTTTACGCAACTCTCTTCATCACCCGACTCATACTGCATTATACATTCTGCTACAGCAATTTTCATTTTAAATGATATATCTGTTTTCTTATAATGGTCATTTAAATACAGCTTTACAAGATTGCGAATAGCATCGTTTGTCTTTCGTTGAAAGAACAAAAGATTGGCTTTGTTAAGCAGAATAAAGAAGTCGTAATAACTATTCTTTTTGCTTTTCATTTCGCGCTCCGCTTCGTCTAAAGCTTTTAGCCCGCGCGCTAAATCAATCTGTGCATAGTTTATCACAAGTGCATTGTAGTAGAAAAATAAATACTTATCATAGAGAAGATTACTAAAAGCACTCAACTCTTCCCCCAGCGTCTCTGCATAATCTAAACTCTCGCGGAACTTTCTATTCTTGAAAGTAGAGTTGATAATATAAATGAGCATCTGAATTTTTGTTTCATGATTGGTTTTATCAAACCATTTTTCATCCAGAAACTTCTTGTAGGTGCTAAGCATGAATTTTTCCAACTCCACAAAGTTGTGATTCTGAATAAGTGTTTGACTAACCGCTCTGAAAATTCTTGTCTGAAAACTTTTGCTGTGTTTTATAGAATCATCTTCCGCAAATTCTTTAATCGTGTTGTCAAGTAGCTTCAGTAAACCAACATCGCGTTTACCATAATTCTGAGAGAGCTTTAGACGATATGTAACTGCTGCCAACACCTGATCAGTTTCTCGAATCTTATTCAAGTTGATAGCATTCTCTCTTCGTTTCTGAATATATGCTTCAGGATTTATTTCGGTAAGATCCCCGGAGAGGCGAACAAAATTCGCATAGATAATATCCAGCAATTCGAAATTCTCTGTTTGCTGCGCACGCTTCTCTGCTTTCTTCAAATAATACAAAGCAATATTCGGCTGATTGCGCGAATTAAAAATATTGTAAAGTGAAAGGAAGAGAAAAAGATTATTCGCTTCGTGCTTACCAAAATGAAGGAGTGCAAGGTTGCTGGCTATGTCTTCCTGCAAACGATGCTTCAGTTTGTAAAAAGAATTTTTATTCTTTTCGCGGTAAAGCTTTTTGAAGATAAGGGGCTCGTCATATTTATCTTCCGACTTGCGTATATAATCAAACAAAAGGATGTCTTTACGCTCATCTGACGCATTTGTACTATTGAGCCATAGTTTGAAGTGCCGCACTTCTTCTTTATTCATTACAGCAACAATGTTGTTAAGCATTTCCATATCATCAATTTTGAACAGGTAAGAAATGAAGATAAAAAATTAGCACTATTGCAACTAAGCGTTTACATTAGCAGTCAAATAAGCATGATGCGAAAAACAATACATCAACTCTTTGCTGTCCTGCTTTTATTAGTTGCGACTAATCATGTTTCGGTTGCAAGTTCAGGCATCGCAGTTACGCTGGTTGACTTCAGGCTTAACACTACGCAGAACGTTAACCTTGGCTATACGCTTACTATCAGCGCCCAGGTAAAAAACACCGATACTTTAAATTCATTTGCCGGAGTCCTCAATTTTGGATTACGTAATAACAGCGATACACTTTCCTCGTTTGGCATTTTCAATACACCAACTTATACCGGCAACCAGATATTCTTGAACCCTGGTGAAACTGTACCCGCTATTTTCAGTGTAGATATTGATGACCCGTATTTTGCTCCCGGTCCGGATGTGGTGGTGGTGTGGCCTATTTGTTCAGAACCAGTTACTGATTCAATCCTTATCAATCTTCTTATTCAAAATTCGAATGCCCTTGAAGAGAAACAGAATGATGATTTCAGCTACATAGTAATGAATGACAGAATTCTTCTTCGTTATACAAACAACGAACTAAACTTTAAACAGGTAAGAATATTCAATATACTAGGACAGATGGCTTCTCAATTCCGTTCTGACTTTATTACTGAAATTCCTATCCCCAATCTTCCTAAGGGAATTTATTTGTGTGAGATGATAAGTGCTGATAACAAAACAAGAGTGATTAAGTTTTGTCATTAAAAGCAAACTGAGTTAAACAACTGCCTTGCATGTTTTTTTCTCAGAGGGAAGTTTTCTTATTTTCGCCTTCCTAAAATATTACATCAATGAAAAAAGCAATCACACTTAGTGTATTCATTTCAGTTTTCCTTTCTTCTTTTTCGCAGATTACCTATAACATAAGCGATGTACCTGTTGCGAGCACTACTCAGCGTATAGCTCAGGATACTTTTCCGTTACCAAGTATCAATTTTGGAAACAAGGGAGCCAATCAGGTATATGATTTCAGCAACCTTACCGTAGTTAAGTATGACACTGTTGAGTTCAGAACTCCTACGAACAACCAATTAAGTACTTGCCCAAATGCAGATGTTGCTACTACTCTGGATGGAATAAATTTTTTTTTAACTAATACCGATAACACCAATAACAAATTAACGCTGGAGGGTTTTGAGGTGCAGATTTGCCCAGGGCAAACTGTTTCTGCAGCATATACCACCAAGCCTGATCTGTTTCGTTTTCCTACTACTTATCTGAGTAATTTTTCAGGTACCGGTTACCTTCAAAAGACGGTATCAGCTGCACAAGTTTGCCAGAGTTTTCCGGTAACTCAAGTGCGGTTGACTACCAATGTTACTTATACCGACACTATTGACGGCTGGGGAAAAGTAATTACACCAGTGGGAGCTTATAAGTGTTTGCGTAAACAGCGTAAAGAAACCACAACCTCTTTAATTGAGGCTCAGGTATTCGGCACATGGAACACCGTTTCAAATACAACCAACACTACTATTCGCTATACGTATGTTACCAAAGAAGCAAAAGGCAGCGTAATTAATTTCAATTACGATACAGCTAATGTTTTGCAGTCGGTTAGCTGGGCAATGGTATTGCCTACTGCTCCGGTGGCAGATTTTAGTTGGACCAATATAAGCGGAGGATTGGTAAACTTTACCGACTTAAGCGATAACTATCCAACTTCATGGAGCTGGAATTTTGGTGACGGCTCACCGGTTTCTACTGCACAAAATCCAAATCATACATACAGTGCCAATGGTAATTACAATGTTTGTTTAACGGCTACCAATGCAGGGGGAAGCAACATAGTTTGTAAAACTGTAAATGTAACCCAGGTTTCAGCAGCAAACAGCGCACCTGTAGCTTTTGATGATACCGTAAGTTTATTGCAAGCTACTACTATTACCATTTTCCATGTAGCTGCAAATGACATTGACCCTAATGGCGATAATATTTGTATGACTGCAGTTTGGGGTTCGCCTTATG
>JBKJJB010000296.1:0-3911 GCA_046598235.1 Chitinophagales bacterium | reverse complement strand
CATCAAAAACTGAACGCCTTTGCTCATACCCTCTGCTACTGCTCTGCTTCGTTTAATAATAGAAGGGAAATCAGCTTTGGATGAACTAACTGTAATGCCGTAATCTGTAGCATGATTAATGTATTCAAAAACCTGTGCACTTTTAAGTAAAGCTTTGGTGGGAATGCATCCCCAGTTGAGGCAAATACCTCCAAGAGTTTCTTTCTCTACTACTGCGGTTTTTAAACCAAGTTGCGAAGCACGAATGGCAGCAACATATCCGCCAGGTCCACTTCCTATTACTATTAAATCGTAATTCATATCCTGTAAATTAAGCAAAGCAAATAAAGGGAAAGAATCACAAACGAGAAATGTTCAACGCAGGTCTACCAACTTCACTCCCAGATATTTCTTTGTATCAAAAGTGAAAGAATCTTCGTTGGTGGCAGTGTTATAAGATTGCTTTGCGAGTTTGTAAATATATCGGGTGCCGTTCTTTTCGTAAATTTTTGATTCGGTTATTTGGAGCGAGGCATCTTCGATGCTTATATCCATTTTAAAAAAAGAAACTTTTTTGTTGGACGGACTCATTTCAATCACCGTTACATTCTTTCCGTTTACTTGTTTCTTTTCCTTTATCTGATACAGGTAGCCATCTTTATACAGAGTAAAAATTTTTGATGGAGAAAAAATGTCATCGCTTTCTTCGAAGTAATTTACCTGTACTTCTTTATCGGTAGGAGAGTAAGTCCAAATGTTTTTACCATCACAAATTATCTGCTGGTCTCTTATAGAGATATTAAACTTCTTAGCCTGCAATAAAATTTTCCCTTTAAGTGTATCTGTATATTTTTTGTCGTCATCAGTAGGTTTTACTTTTGGGCGTTGAATCACCAATTTAAAATCGGCAGAGATATTTTTATATGCTTTATACTTTTCACTTGCCTTTTGCAAAAGCGCAGCGGCTTCTGCATCGTTAGCAGCGTTTTGAGTTTGAGAAAAAACAGTATTTGTAAAAAAAAAGAAAATTAAAATGAAAAGAACCTGCTTAATCATTGCGTAGATTGTGTTAAATATAAATTGCTAAATACCAAATGTTACCGGCTATATCGCTTGTTCCTTTAGTCTTTGCAAATACTGTTCCAACTCGTTCTCGGTTTTAAATTTCACTTCGCGTGATTTGGTTCCAAGATTATCGCCAACAATGCCGGCTTCCTGTAATTGATCCATTAATCTACCGGCACGGTTGTAGCCCAGTTTTAACCTTCTTTGTATAAGCGAAGTAG
The DNA here is from genome assembly GCA_046598235.1 of Chitinophagales bacterium. GTDB lineage: Bacteria > Bacteroidota > Bacteroidia > Chitinophagales > LD1 > Bog-950. Next base: position 2,646 of record JBKJJB010000296.1, on the reverse strand, counting down.
AGCCCATCTGGTTTTGAACAATCACACGGGCGGCATCATCAAACAAATCATCGCGTTCGCCATCGGCAAAGAAATCGTCACCGCTATCTTTGCTGTTAGGGTCAATATATTCAGGTAGTTCAAAAGCGGTAGCGTATCCTTGTTGAGCGGCAATGAAGTCGCGAACTCTTTCCACTTCAGGAGTATCTACAAAGCCGCACTGCAAACGAATCATATCGCTCCCGGCACTCAATAGCATATCTCCGCGACCAATCAATTGCTCTGAACCACCGGTATCAAGAATAGTTCTTGAGTCAATTTTTGAAGTAGTTTTAAAGGCAATACGTGCCGGAAAGTTTGCTTTAATAGTTCCGGTGATAATATTTACTGACGGACGTTGCGTAGCGAGAATTAAATGTATTCCGATGGCGCGCGCTAATTGAGCAAGACGCGCAATAGGCATTTCTACTTCTTTTCCGGCAGTCATAATCAAATCGGCAAATTCATCTACTACTAAAACAATATACGGAAGAAACTTATGTCCGTTCTGCGGATTTAATTGGCGATTCACAAACTTGTGGTTGTACTCTTTCAGGTTTCTACATGATGCCTTCTTGAGAAGATTGTAGCGGTCGTCCATTTCAATACAAAGTGCATTGAGGGTAGTCACTACTTTTTTAGTATCGGTAATAATTGCATCGGCTTCTCCGGGAAGTTTTGCTAGAAAGTGCTTCTCCAAGGTTTCGTATAAACTCAATTCCACTTTCTTAGGGTCAACCAAAATAAATTTCAATTGAGAAGGATGCTTTTTATAAAGCAACGAAACAAGCACAGAGTTGATACCAACTGATTTACCTTGCCCTGTTGCACCTGCCATTAGTAAGTGAGGCATCTTAGCTAAATCAGCCACATAAATTTCGTTGCTGATAGATTTACCCAAACAGATAGGAAGATCTGCTGTTGAATTTTGAAATTTCTCCGAAGCAAGCAACGAACGCATTGAAACAATTTCTTTATGCGCATTCGGCACTTCAATACCAATTGTTCCTTTGCCAGGAATGGGTGCTATGATACGAATACCAAGAGCAGCCAGGCTCAAAGCAATATCATCTTCCAAGTTTTTAATTTTTGAAATGCGAACTCCCGGTGCAGGAACAATTTCATACAATGTAACAGTAGGACCAATCGTTGCCTTGATTTTCGAAATCTCTATTTGGTAGTTATTTAGCGTAGCAATGATTTGGTTTTTGTTGCGCTCTAATTCTTCGGCATCAATTTTTACTTTATCACTGCCGTGTTCTTCGAGCAAGTCGAGCGTAGGATATTGGTAGTTGGAAAGGTCGAGTGTAGGATCGAAATTAGTACCCAGGCTTCCAACATTTTCATTTACAAACTCTTCTTGTACAACTTCTGCCACTTCCAAATCAAGATTAGATTCTACGTCAACTACAGGAGTAGTTAATTCTTTACCTGTGTCAAGGTCAATTATTTTCATTTCCTGCGGCTCCATCTGTTCTACTTCCAAATTGAGTGGCTCGTTTATCACCTGATTGGATAAATCGCTCAGATTATCTTTTCCAAAAATATTTTCATCGGTATCTCTAAATGCCGGAACGATTGGAGCGGCCGCAGTTACTGCAACAGGCTGCAATTCTTTCTTATTGAAAACATTTAACCCGTTAAGGATAAAATCGAAGTTGATATTGTAAACAAATACAGCAAATACTAGAGCCGTTACAAAAAGCAAAGCACCAACCCCGATTGGTTTCAATAATCCGGTGAGATAGCCGGTTTCTCCCGTTAAATAATTTCCAAATGCTCCGCCCCAACTGAGAACACTTGAAGGTAATATGAGCGAATTGAAAAAAGCAAATGCTGTTGAAAGCCAGATAACTCCAATGAGGGAGTAAATTGAAATTTTAAGTACCGGAAATACGCTTTTACGAACGAGCCAGTTAAACCCGATGGCAAAACATGTAATTACCAAAAGATAAGATGATAAACCGAATAAGCTATTGATAAATACATCCGCCAGCCAAGCGCCTAATCTGCCAAGTGCATTTTTTACCTGTACGGTATTATCTGTAAGCGTTGAAACTCCTCCGCTCATCACCTCGCTTTGATCATCGGCTAAAGTGAAAAGATAAGAAGTGAACGCAACCGCGAGGATAAAGGAGAAAAGTATCAGTAGCAATCCGCTAATTTTAGGAAGTCTTTCATCTTTCCACCACTTAACTTCGGGTTGTGCGGGCTCCTTCTCTTTTTTCATCGGCTTCTTTTCACGAGGTTGTTTAACTGGTTTTTCATCCTGCAAAATTTCTTCCGGCTCTCTTTTCTTTTTGGGTATGATAAGTGTTTCTTCCATTTGCTATTTTAATTGAAGACAAAATCGCAAGAAGCAGCGGTTATTCGCTATTCTATAACGTCAAATTATTCACAGATAGTATTCCTTTGTATAGTTTATTTACTGAAGTGCTTTTAAAAATTGTTTTTTGATTTAGATTTGCGTCCCATTTTAAAAGCCGAAGTGGCGGAATTGGTAGACGCGCACGACTCAAAATCGTGTATCGCAAGGTGTGTGGGTTCGATTCCCACCTTCGGTACTTTAGCGGAATCTTTCGAAAGATTCCGCTATTTTATTTTTGCTAGGAACCTTTGCTAAATGAA
>JBKJJB010000267.1:0-7088 GCA_046598235.1 Chitinophagales bacterium | reverse complement strand
AAGAAGAAATTTATAAGCTGCTGGAAAAACACCCCGAAGTAAAGAGCTATAAAAACGAATACCACAGCCGCTACGGCTACGGAAGCACTATTATTTATTTTTATTGAACCCCCTAAATCCCCTAAAAGGCACTGAATACAGAAATTTTTTTAAAGTTTAAGACTGCGGTTTCTACTTCGCTTTAATAATACGGTGCGAAAACTTTTTGCTACCGTCATAGCGCAACACATATTCTCCAACTGACAATGTTTTTAAGTCTGCTGCCGTAAATAAGTTGAAGGTTCTATCGCGTATAAAAATTTCCTTAGCGTAAACTCTTCTGCCTTGCAGATCAAATATTTCAATCGTATGTGCTTTGGGTTCTTCGTTGTAAAGTGAAATATTCAGTTCATCGCTGAACGGATTGGGATACAGTGTTACATCTTCACTTATCTTCAAAATTTTATCGTTGTAGTTTGTTTTCAACAAAAGATAAGCATTATAAAAATTAGGAACGCCATAGCCGTGGTTGTTATCGGGAGACCAAAAATGATCGGCACTCATTACAATCACCTCATATATTTCTCTTGCTGTTTTATCAGGAAACGCTCCCCACAAACAGGCAGCAGCCCCCGCCATAATCGGACAACTAAAAGAAGTTCCTCCGCTGTAACCCACGCTTCCATCGGTTTGAATCACCGCACTCCTTACTCCTTGCGAACAAATATCCGGTTTAATTCTTCCTGCTGAAGTAGTTCCTCTCCCACTGAAATTAGCCACCACCTCGGCTGAATCCACGGCACCAATGGCAAGCACACTATCACCATCGGCAGGGGCAGATATATAATGCCATGCGTTAGCTCCTTCGTTGCCTGCACTATTCAAAACCAAGATTCCTTTTCCAAAAGCCATGTTAGAGGCATGAGTAATTACTGTTTTATCGCCTGTTAAATCAGCGTAAGTATGATTTCCGATATCATTGTTGAAGGTGGTATAGCCAAGCGAAGTGCTGAAGATTTGCACACCTGCGCTGTCGGCATATTCTGCTGCTGCTGCCCAGCTATATTCTTCCATCACCCATTCGGCACTGTTATCTTCTGTGGTAAGTAAATAGAAACTGGCATTGGGCGCAGTGCCGATAAATTTATAGGGAAGATTTGCTGCGATACAAGAGAAAACATTTTCTCCATGACTTCCATCATTATAAACGTTGGCTTCGTTATTCACAAAATCCCACGTGCCGATAATTCGATTGCGAACAGAATCGTAAGCGCGGATATTATCGGTATTGTAAAAGCCATTATCCATCACCGATAGCGTAATGCCATCACCTTTAAATCCCATTTGGTGAAGCAAATCAACATTCAGCATATTGGCTTGGCGGTAAGCAGCTCCGTATTTATTTGGATAAACAATGCTCTGATCTACTTCATAAACTGATTCAAACTTGCTTTCGCTTTGCAATGAACGGTTAGGTACATATTGAATTTCGGCAAGGCTGTCAACAAAAGAAAACTGCTTGATAGAATCAATGTAGCTGGCACTATCAATTTGCACAACAATGAGGTTAAGCCATTTTAAGCGGTGATTAAGATTGGTAATAAAAGGAGCAACACTATCCATGTAACTCTGCGTTAGCGGAAGGTCCGTTTCATTTAGAGAAATATTCTGCTTTGTCCTTCTTTCAATTGATTGCTGTGAAAGAAACTGCTGAGGATTAGTGAGAGAAAAAGAATTATTGTATTTGTCTTTAAACTTTATCCAGTATTTATTTCCCTGGCTGAATAGCTGAACGGAGAGAAAAAAATTTAGCAGGAGAAAATATTTCTTCATGATTATGGCAAGCCCGAAAATAAGCCGAAAATGTAAACGGTGAGTTCTAAACTTAATTGTGTTCTCTTATTTTCATTCGAATACGAAAGCCATTGAGGTTGCCGGTTTGCCAATTACCCAAAGGGGTCTTAGTCAAAACCTCCCATTCCTGATAAACCATGCCAATATTCTTTGCATAAACCTCTTTGCGCAAGTGCTTATTAATAACGTTTGAATCGTTTACTTCAACAACAATAAGTGTGCTGTCGAAATTAAATCTATTGATTGAAAAAGGTTCTCCCACTTTATCGTAACGGTAAACCCAATCTTGAAAAATGTCTTTATACAAGGTTGTATTGGCAGGAACATAGATATTGCCGTTCCATTCCAAATCTTGCTCGGGAGGAAAAACCAATTTTACAAATTTGATATCACCTTCAGTCTTTTGAAAGGTTGTATTGGTTCTTTTTACAACCCATTTACGGTCATAAACCCAGGGAGAAATTTCGTTACTTCTTCTATACAAGTTTAATTCATAGCACAACTCATTCAAAAAATAAAAGGTATCTCCTACTTCTTCTTTTAGTTGATAGCGTACGGTGTCTCTTGGCGGTACACTTGCCGAAGAATAGGTAATAGAATCTACATCATAAACCACATAATGCCCGGAATCTAATGGAGCATAATCGTATTCATAATCTACCGTAAACGAATCTTTTTCGCGTTTGCAGGAAGTGAGAAGAAGGCAATAGGCAATAGGCAGTAGGCAGTAGGCAAATAGCTGCTTTACTGATTTATAATTAGCGCTTGGTATTGTATAATCCATTATAAACTAAAATTAGAAAAGATAATTCCTCCGCCAATCATATCGTCTTCTTCATAAAAGACGGCACTTTGACCCGGAGCGATGGCTGATACCTTGGTATCAAACTCAACTTTTATTCTTTCGCCTATTTGATTTAAAACACTCGATTCCCCATCATGCTTGTAACGCACTTTGGTAGTTGCACGTTTATTGGCAGAAATTGTTTCGTATTTCTGAAGATTAAGTTTTCCCACCCACATACCGTTGCGGTCTAACTCTGCTTCTTCCCCCAATATCACTGTATTAGTTTCGGGGTCTATTTCAGTTACAAACATCGGTTTGCCGAAAGCTGTGCCCAAGCCTTTGCGCTGACCAATAGTATAAAAAGGGTAGCCACGATGTTTACCAATAACTTTGCCCGAACTATCTGTAAGGTTTCCTCCATCTACCTGTGCTTCTAACTCAGGAAGTTTGCGTTTTAAAAAACCCCGGTAATCGTTATCGGGAACAAAACAGATTTCATAACTCTCACCTTTGTTAGACAATTCTATATAACCCATATCACGTGCCATTTGTTTAATAGCAGGTTTATGAAAACCGCCCACAGGAAACATAGTTCTGCTCAAACATTGCTGACTTACTCCCCACAGCACATAGCTCTGGTCTTTGTTAGCATCTAATCCTTTCGAAATAATATAGCGGTCGTTCTCTTTTCGAAGTTTAGCATAATGCCCAGTGGCAATAAACTCGCAGTCGAGTTTGTCGGCACGTTTAAGAAGAGCTTCCCATTTAATGTGGGTGTTGCAAAGCACGCAGGGGTTCGGAGTTCTACCCGCTATGTATTCGTTCACAAAATTATCAATCACAAAATCACCAAACTCCTCGCGGATGTCAATAATAAAATGACTAAATCCTAAATCAACAGCTACCTGACGCGCATCGTTAATTGAATCAAGCGAACAGCAACCTGTTTCTTTTTTACTTCCGCCAGAAGTAGCGTAGTCCCATGTTTTCATGGTAATGCCCACCACCTCGTAACCTTGCTCATGCAACATAACCGCAGTAACGGTAGAATCTATACCGCCACTCATAGCCACTAATACTTTTCCTTTTTTACTCATAGTACCCTCATCCGTCCTTCGGACACCTTCTCCTACAGGAGAAGGAAATCGGAACATTTTTAGTTTGCAAAGATAAGGATAAAGAATGAGGGATGATGCTGTTTACCTTACATCATTGGTAAACGTATTGGCGTGAACCGAATTAGGGAGTAAACGTATTGGAGCAAACCGAATTAGGGTAATTATAGTTGGCAAACGTGTTTTGCGCAAGGTTTAATTTCGGTTATCGTTAAACAAAACATAGATTTGACGCGCTTACAATAAACCAATAATATGAAAGAAGGACTGCTCATTTACGGCTGCTATGGCTACACCGGAAAGTTGATTAGCGAACATGCTGTAAAACTGGGTTTGAAACCTGTTCTTGCAGGAAGAGATGCTGAACGAACTAAATCATTGGCAGATAAGTTGAAACTTTCTTATCGCGTATTTGATTTGAACAATGAGCAAACAGTAATTGATAACCTCTGCGATTTTAAAGTGGTGCTGCATTGTGCAGGTCCGTTTATGTTTACTTCGGAAGTAATGGCAAATGCCTGCATAAAAGCTAAAACACATTACTTAGATATTACAGGAGAAATTTCTGTGTTCGAAAAAATATTCCGAATGAATAAAGCCGCAGAGGAAGCAGGTATTCTGCTGATGGCGGGTGTAGGTTTCGATGTAGTGCCAACTGATTGCCTTGCCCTTTATTTGAAAGAAAAACTTCCCGATGCGGATTCATTAGAAATGGCTCTTCTTCAAAAAGGTGGAAAGCTTTCGCATGGCACAGCTATTACCATTGCTGAAAATATGTCGGAGGGCAGTGCAGTACGCAGGAATGGAAAAATAGTTAAGATATTGGCGGGTGAACTTACCAAGGTAATTGACTTTGGAGATAAGAAACGTAAAACAGTTTCTATTCCTTGGGGCGATGTATCAACTGCTTACAGAACAACAGGCATTCCTAACATTACTATTTACAATTATGTTCCTTCATCTCTTATCACCAGTATGAAGCTAAGTAACTACATTGGATTTTTTCTCAAAACAGATTTTGTAAAACGAAGAATGATAAACGCGATTAAAAAACGTCCCGCAGGACCAACCGATGAAATGAGAAGTAATGCAAAAGGAGTAATATGGGGAGAAGTAAAGAATCCATCAGGCGCAACTCATCGTGCTATACTCGAATTACCCGAAGGATATACACTCACTGCATGGACGGCTGTAAAAATTGCCAAGAACATTCTTGAAACGGAACCACCTCATGGTTCTAAAACTCCTGCAGCGGTTTTTGGTAAAGATTTTATTCTGCAATTTACAGGAGTAAAAAGAACAGATATAGCTTAACTGACTAGAACAATTTCAACTGCTTCTCAGCTTTTTCTGTAAGCAATTTTCTTTGCTCTTCAAACGAAGTATAATTCAAAGAAGGCATTGTTCTTCCGTAAAGAAATTTTCTACGCGCTAAAATAAACTGGTTGCGAATCAATTCAGCAAACTTGCCTTCTCCTCTCATTCTTCTTCCATAGTTGGAATCGTTCAATTTCCCTCCGTGCATACTTTTAATTTGGTTCAGCACTTTGTTTGCACGATCAGGAAAATTCTTCTTTACCCAATCTTCAAAAAGTAAATCGTTATGCCCGTTCAATCGAACAACAATGTATCCCGCGCTAATAGCTCCCGCATCTGCTACTGCTTTCACTACATTAAAAATCTCTTCATCATTTATTCCCGGGATAATGGGAGCAACGTTTACATTAACAGGTATTCCTGCATCGCTTAACCTTTTAATTGTTCTGAGTGCAGAATGTACCGAAGCTGTTCGCGGCTCCATTACACGCTTTAAGTTTTCATCTAAAGTAGTAAGACTGATAGTTACATACACCAAATTATTTTTCGCAAGCTCAGTCAGAATATCTAAATCGCGTTCAATCAAACTGTTCTTGGTTATCATCGAAACAGGATGTTGAAATTCAAAAAACACTTTCAGTAACTCTCTTGTTATCTGAAACTTTCTTTCAGCCGGCTGATAAATATCTGTGTTCCCCGCTAACATAATAGAACCAGCTTCCCACTTTTTATTTTCAAATGCTTTGCGCAAAAGTTCAGGTGCATTCTTCTTAATAAGGATGTTCTGCTCAAAATCCATCCCCGAACTGTAGCCCCAATACTCATGCGTATTTCTTGCATAGCAATAAATACAGCCATGCTCACAGCCCTGATACGGATTCATACTCCAAGTCAATCCAATATCAGGGCTATCAACTTTGTTGAGAATGGTCTTAGGGAAAACCTCCATGTATTTCGTTCTCGGATTATCTTTCAATAATTCCTCGCGCTCCTCTTGTGTGGCAAGGTCTTCCACATACACTTCATTGCTACTCTTAAGAAAACGATTAGCAGGGTTCAATTGCGAACCTCTGCCTTTTATATAAACTTCCATGAGTTTTTGGGAAATATAGGTATGAAAATAGCTCCTATTGTTCATTCAATAATTGAATTTGTAAACAATACTTTCAACAGTATCCGGAATAGAACAAATCAATGTAGATAGACTTAAATAAGAAAGGCTATCTGAGTAGATAGCCCTTTCCTTGGTTAGTGTGTGTGAATATGTTTAATACATATCCTCATCGCTGTCAGCATAAACAGCATTCGGATCGTCCTGAAAGTCTTCAATTTTAAAATCCTCTCTTCTGCTAAATTCTTCCTGTTTCAACTTAATGCAGTTAAGGCGGTCAAGGCGGAATGAACGGAAATCATTTCTTAAACGGCACCAGCCAACTAAACTGCGCCTGCGGTCTTTGTAAACAATCGCCATTGGCTCAATGTCGCGTATTGTAACACCTTTCTCGTGCGATTCATATTCAAGCGTTGCTACTTTGCAATTGTCAATTCCGTTGCTGATAGTGCTCAATAAATTTGGGGAGTAGTGCATCTGCTTACGCTGAACTGCACTTCTAGGATAGGTAGAGGTTTCAATCATATGGGTTTATTTTGTGGTTAAACGAAATTAAATTTTAAACCCGACCGAACAAACTATTTAATGAAAATATTTGGGCATAGTTTCCGCCAAACATAAGCCTACTAATGGTTTCGGAAACTATGAATAGAATTAAAGTTTCCGTGTTGCAACGTTAAATTAAGGTTATGAAGCAAGAGAGTGCTCGATCATAGAAATTTTGGAAAGAGCATCATCCCGTTTTTTCTTTTCATTCTCTAACACCGCTGCAGGTGCCGATGCCACAAACTTTTCATTGGATAATTTTTTTTCTACAGCGGCCAAAAAACCTTTCGCGTATTCCAATTCCTTCAAAAGCTTTTCACGCTCTTCCCCTTCATTAGCTACTTCTCCAGTGATGATGAAAAACTTGTATCCTTTAGAA
>JBKJJB010000202.1:0-3312 GCA_046598235.1 Chitinophagales bacterium | reverse complement strand
ATACCAATCCCAAAGACCACCAGGCGTAATCACGCTTCAAAAGGGCTTAGTTAAATTTTATCACATGTACGAAGGATGGACTTTAGCCGATGAACTACTTGTGGGTAAACGGTAGCTGAAACAGGGGAGGGAATCTTAAAATACTGTTGCTATCGCTAACATATATTTATTTCGGTGGGTGGGACACCCACCGAAATAACAAGGAATTTATTACGTAGTATTTGAGTCAATAAATGATTTTATTTTTTGACTTTTGTATAGCGTTGCTTGTTAAACCGCGAATACAGAATTTATTAGTACGTGAGGTGAGTCGTCCTACACTACAGCCACCTCTTTTTTCTTCATCAAATACTTCACTTTCTCCCACGGCTCAAACTCAAAATGCTTGCGGTCTTTTATTTTTTCAGGAAAGCGAACATGATATTCAAACTCGTGGCGGAAATGGCGGATGGCAGCAGCAACAGGCCATGCAGCAGCATCGCCCAGCGGACAAATAGTATTGCCTTCAATTTTGCGCTGAATGTCCCAGAGTAGATCAATGTCTTCTATTTGTCCGTAGCCGTGCTCTAATCTCCACGTTACTTTTTCTAACCAGCCTGTTCCCTCGCGGCAAGGTGAACACTGTCCGCAGCTTTCGTGATGATAGAAGCGGGAGAAGTTCCAGGTATTGCGAACAATACATTGACGGTCGTCATACACAATAAAACCACCCGAGCCAATCATACTTCCTGTTGCAAAGCCGCCATCGCTCATACTTTCGTAAGTCATCAGCCGGTCTTCTCCTTTAGCAGTTTTATAAAGCAGATGCGCAGGAAGAATAGGAACCGAAGAACCTCCGGGAACGCAAGCTTTAAGCGGACGGTCAGTTTGCATTCCTCCGCAGTATTCATTGCTGTTCATAAATTCATCAACGGTAATACTCAGCTCAATTTCATACACGCCCGGCTTCTTAATATTACCGGAAGCAGAAATCAATTTTGTTCCCGTGCTTTTTCCAATTCCGATTTTTGCAAACTCCTCACCACCGTTCATCACAATCCAAGGCACATCCATAATGGTTTCTACATTGTTTACTACTGTCGGGTTTCCATACACACCCACCACAGCAGGGAAAGGCGGCTTAATACGAGGGTTGCCACGCTTGCCTTCCAGCGATTCAATCAAGGCAGTTTCTTCACCGCAGATATAAGCGCCCGCTCCGCAGGTTACATGCAAATCTAAATCGTAGCCGCTTCCCTTAATGTTTTTTCCGAGCCATCCATTAGCGTAGGCTTCGTTAATGGCTCTTTCAAGAAGGCGATAAATCCACATATACTCTCCGCGAATATAGATGTATGACAAATGTGCCTCTAATGCAAAGCTGGAAGTAATCATACCTTCAATCAGCAGGTGAGGTAGCTTCTCCATCAGGTAACGGTCTTTGAAAGTGCCGGGTTCGCTCTCATCGGCATTGCAAACCAAATGGCGCGGACGACCGCTCTTTTTATCAATAAAGCTCCACTTCATACCACAAGGAAAGCCCGCGCCCCCACGACCGCGGAGACCGCTTTTCTTTACTTCTTCCACTACATCAAGCGGAGCCATCTTCAATGCTTTCTCTACCGAAGCATAACCGCCTTTGCTTCGGTAAACTTCATAAGTTTCAATACCGGGAACGTTGATGTGTTCTAAGAGAATTTTTTTGCCTGCCATAATTCAATAAATATTTTCAGTTATCTTTTGGTTCTAAACAGTCCTACCGTAAGAAATAGAGCAAAAGGAATAGAATTTATAATCGGTCCGTTAATGGAGCGCATTCCTCTTACATCAAACCAATGCGCCAAAGCAAACAACGCCCAAAATGCCGTTAGTGCCCAATGAAACCCAATACTTTGTTCATAGTTCTTCACAAACCAAAAGGTTATTAAGCCCGCAAATACTAACAAAGAACCAAGTTCCTGTATTAGATGGATACCATTCAGGTTATTATCTGCCACTTTTACAATCGTCTGTTCTGCCCACCCCGTCAACAAACCGCTTTTAAACATTGCTACCGAAAGCCCAACGACAATAAATGCACTTCCGAAAAGACCATAAAGAAACTTAGCGATGGAATGAATGTTCATGTTAGAATTATACTTTACTCAGCATCTCCACCTTTCCTGTTTTGCAATCCTCAATCAGCTTATCCATCTTTTCAGGAGTGAGAAACTCATGATAGTAATCTCCCAATTGCAACATAGGAGCATAGCCGCACGCACCCAAACACTCAACTCCCTTTACACTAAACATACCATCGGCAGTTATCTCGCCAAGTTCCACTCCTAATTTTTGACAGGTATAGTCCATTAAATCTTCCGCACCACGGGTTACACAACAACTGGTACGACAAAACTCAAACATGTATTTGGCTACAGGTTTCTGATTATACATACTGTAAAACGAAACCACTTCATAAACTTCTATAGGCAGAATGCCGAGAACCTCTGCCACTTTATCCATTGCTTCTACCGAAAGCCAGTTATCGTTTTCATCCTGCACTTCGTGAAGAACAGTGAGCAGAGCACTTTTATGTTTTCCTTCCGGAAAACGGGATTTTAATACTTCAATGCGAGCAAGGGTTTCAGCCCCTAAATCCCCGAAGGGGACTTTAGTTTCACCATTATTTTTCTTTTCACTCATTATAAATTTCTTTTATGTCTTTGTCTTTAAGCCCCCTTCGGGGGTTTGGGGGCTGTATCAAGCATCCAACTCTCCGGCTATCACATTCAGCGAACTAAGAATCAAAATGGCATCACTCAAATAGCCGTTCTTAATCATTTCGGTATATGCCTGGTAATAAATAAAACATGGTCTGCGGAAATGCAGACGGTATGGAACGCGGCTACCGTCACTGATTAAATAAAAACCAAGTTCTCCATTGCCACCTTCCACTGCATGATAAACTTCTCCCACAGGTACCGGCACTTCACCCATCACAATTTTAAAATGATAGATGAGTGCTTCCATGTTATTGTAAACATCTTCCTTAGGCGGCAAATAATAATCAGGCACATCAGCATGATAAGGTCCTTCGGGCATTTTATCTAATGCCTGCTGAATGATTCGCAAACTCTGCCAAACTTCTTCGTTGCGCACACAGTATCTGTCATAAGTATCGCCTGTTTTACCAACAGGAATATCAAATTCAAAATCTTCGTAAGAAGAATAAGGATTCATTTTGCGGATATCATAGTCAACTCCTGCTGCGCGAAGGTTGGGACCCGTGAAACCGTAAGCCATTGCTTTGTCTGCTGAGATGGGTCCCACATCTACGCAGCGGTCAATGAAAAT
>JBKJJB010000183.1:0-4075 GCA_046598235.1 Chitinophagales bacterium | reverse complement strand
GTGGTCATCAATTCGTAATCTACCCACAATCCACCCATGACATAATGCACAGCAGGATAAATTTTCATAGGAGTCTTCAACGGATCTTCGTTCGTGATGTTCTGATACATCGGGAACAATTCACCGTAACGGGCTTTCACAACTTCTACACCCAATCTCTTTATGGCATCGCTAAAATCTAAGAACACACCTAGACCAGAAGGAACAATTCCTCTTACGTCATCGCAGGCTTCTTTCGCGGCACGCGAAGCAATATCTCGCGGACAAAGATTTCCGAACGAAGGATACTTCCGTTCCAAGTAGTAATCGCGGTCTTCTTCTTTTATGTCAACAGCAGTTTTCTTTCCCTCCCGAATTGCCTTGGCATCTTCTTTTGTTTTCGGAACCCAAACGCGACCATCATTACGCAACGATTCACTCATCAACGTCAACTTCGATTGGTAATCACCTGTAACCGGAATACATGTAGGGTGAATTTGTGTGTAGCAAGGATTAGCGAAGTAAGCGCCTTTCTTGTGCGCTTTCCACGCTGCTGTTACGTTGCTTCCCATGGCATTGGTAGAAAGAAAGAAAACGTTTCCGTAGCCACCTGTGCAAAGCAGCACCGCATGTCCGAAGAATTTTTCCAACTCACCGGTAATTAAATTACGGGCAATAATTCCGCGTGCCTTTCCTTCAATGGTTACCACCTCCACCATCTCATGCCGCGAATACATTTTTACATTCCCTAAACCAATTTGTCTTTCGAGCGCACCGTAAGCTCCGAGCAACAACTGCTGTCCGGTTTGTCCACGCGCATAAAAAGTTCTGCTCACTTGCGAACCACCGAATGAACGGTTATCTAACAAGCCACCGTACTCACGCGCAAAAGGAACACCCTGCGCTACGCACTGGTCAATGATATTTCTCGATACATCTGCCAAGCGATAAACGTTTGCTTCACGCGCGCGGAAGTCACCGCCCTTAATGGTATCGTAAAACAAACGGAAAACAGAATCGCCATCGTTCTTGTAATTTTTAGCAGCGTTGATTCCACCCTGTGCAGCAATAGAGTGTGCTCTGCGCGGAGAATCCTGAAAGCAAAATGCTTTTACCGAGTAACCAAGTTCAGCCAGTGAAGCAGCAGCAGCAGCACCGGCAAGACCAGTTCCTACTACAATTACTTCAAGCTTACGTTTGTTAGCGGGGTTCACCAACTTAGCATGTTCCTTATAGTTATTCCACTTTTCAGCAAGAGGACCTGAGGGAATTTTTGAATTTAATTCTGACATAATTTTGAATCTATTTTTCGGTATTTAATTTCTCGAACACTTCATTTAGTAACTTTATTATCTCACCTAAATTTTCATAAACAACATCAGCATAGCTTTCTTCATAACCATGCGCTAAATCGTTTCGCCAGTCAATCATTTTTAACCAAGTAATTTCATAGTTGATTATTCCCAGCCGATAAGATTCGCGTACACATGACTTTGGTGATTGAACGGTTACACCATGCTTTTCATTTAGATACAACTTCATCGTTTTCCAAGCTAATTCAACACAAAATTCAAATCGCTTGGCACAACTATCGCGCACAATATCGCTTTTAGGCAAGGCATAAGATTCCTCCAAACGTTTAAGCGCTTTTTCAAATTTATCTAACGAGTAAGAAAAATCTTTACTCATAAATAATTTCTGTTTTGCTCATTGCCAAATCTTTGAACTGTTCATCTACACTACCAAAGTCAACAAAATCTATTTTATAAAGCGTTGGAATTTCATTTATCCGCTCTTTAATTTTCCATTTAACAGCACTATCCAAAACGCCATCCGATAAATACCCAACATCAATATCTGCTCTTTCGTTTTCTGTGCCCTTTACCCGTGAACCGAAAAAAAATAAACTAAATTTTTTATTCCCCACTTCTGCTCTTACAGAAGAAAGTAATTCAGTTTTTAGTTTTTCTATGGGGTAATGTTGCAGTTGCATAAAATAAATTCTAGTGAACCCAATTTAAATAGAAACTAATAGGCATTAACGCAAAAACCAACGGAACAATAATGGAGAAAGCAATGCCTGCTACTTCAATCGCTTTATTGTATTTCACATTGTTCAATCCCAAACTCTGGAAGGCGCTTTTAAAGCCGTGCAGCAAATGCCAGAATAAAGAGAAACAGGCAAGTACATAAAATATTACCATCCATAAGTTGCTAAAGTCTTGTTGCATCAGTTGAAATAAGTTCAATTCTTCACCGGTGGTAATTTGATTCAGGCGGTTAGGTCCCCAGAAATTACGCAGATGAACAATGAGGAAGAAAAGAATCAGCGTTCCTAAAATTCCCATACTGCGGCTGTACCATTTGCTGTTTGCGTTTGGATTGCTGTAAGCATATTTCACAGGACGAGCATCGCGATTTTGTTTCCAAAGCAAAAGCCCGTCAACAATATGTAAGATTAAACCTATGAACAAGCCAACTTCGGCAATGTGAACCAGAAAATTAGTGCCCATAAAGTGAGCATAGAAAAGAAAAGTTTCTCCGCCATCATTAAACCAAATCATAGAATTGATTCCGGCATGGACTACCAGAAAAGTTATAAGAAACATGCCGGTAAGAGCCATAAGCAGTTTCTTACCAATAGAAGATTTTATTAGAGCAGAATTAACCATACTGGGTTTTGTTTTAAGGCGCGCCAAAATTATTACCCGAAGCGTAAATCGAAAGCTTTTCGGGATTTATTTTTAAACAAATGAGAAGAGAAACAGTTCAATTTAGCTGTAAGCGTAGTCGCTGAGGTATAAATACGGCTCGTTTAGCTTTCCCTTATCGGCAATGGTGGCCTGGTGGATAATCGGGCTATCGGGCTTCTTAAGTTCCGGCAAAATGCGGCTCATCAACATATTGCCAAAATCTTCCGAAGCATCGCGGGGGAGTTCGTTTGGGAGGTTATCAATGGCCATTACATCAACTACGTTGGGAAGAAAGGGTTCAACTATTTGTTCAGTTTGCGCATCGTAACCATAATAAGGTTTCTCAATGTTCGATGTTCTGAGAGTGGAGGGAACTGAAGCATTTGGAGCAATGTCACAGGTAATGTCGGCAATTTGCTTAATGCGGAAATCATTTTCCTTCATCTGCTCCTTATCGAAGAAAACCGGATAGCGTTTATCCCAGTAAATACCGTTAATCAACACATCGGCTGTTTTTGTAAATGGATAGAAGTTGGATTTGTAAGCAGAAGGATTTGCGTGAAAGTTGGCAGTATCAAATTTCTCTGCTCCTTCGCGGTGATACATATCGCCACTCGAAAGCTGGGTATAAACTATCTCGTTAAACTCATTGTAGCAGAAATTGTAAGGCGAAACTTTTTTAATGCCAACCAGATTCAAAAGAAAGGCAGCGCCATTTGAAACCCTTCCAGTTCCGGTCAAAACAATTTTCAGCTTCGGAAACTTAATCTTAGAAAACTCACGTTGCACCTCCGCAAAGTTGTGGCATTCGCTCATTTGCCTTATGGAAAACGTTTTTGTATCCAAACCAATCATTCTTACTGCATGATAAGCTCCTACTATTCCCGCCCATCTGCCGAAAGCAATTAACCTTTTTCCTTTTTCGTCTTTCAATATTTCCCAATCAATCAGGCGAATATTTTTTTCTATGACTGTCTTCAACAACTTTTGGTTATGCGGTTGCTTCTTGATGACATGCGAAAAGATGAAGTAAGTTTTATCGGCTATTAAGTATTGAGCGGGAATTTCTTTTACGCCAAGAAGCACATCGCAATTACTTAAATCATCTTTCACTTCAATTCCATGATACCGGTATTCATCATCGGTATAACAGCGGTAATTGCACGACTGCACGTAGACTTCTATATCGGGATTTTCTTCTTTTAAGATAGCACACTGCGAGGGAGTGAGGGGAACACGGTTATCCTGCGGCACTTTTGTTTCTTTCAGAATTCCAATTTTCATATTGAAACACATAGTAACATAGAAACACAGAGAATACAAAATTTATCGGTTTACATTTTTTATAAGTAGTAAGCGTTAAATACAATTATCTTTGTCGCGTTCTTTGAAAACGAGTTGAC
>JBKJJB010000174.1:0-4468 GCA_046598235.1 Chitinophagales bacterium | reverse complement strand
AAAAAAATATGAAGCCAAACTGAAGACCCGTGAAATTAAATTACTAACCCTACTCGCAAACAAACACAATTTTAAACTGCTTGATTATCAGGTAACTTAGCGATGTGTCATTGGCAGTTTTGGCTTCCGAAACAAGTTGGGCAGGTTCTGCGAAGTGAGGAATCCTGTATTGTTTTTCAATCCGAATTCTGCATTCCGCAATCCGAAATTATTATACCGCCACTTCCGCAGCGATATGCGGATGCGGATTATAATCAAGCAGTTTAAAGTCATCATACTTAAAACCGAAGATGTCCTTTACTTCAGGATTGATAATCATTTTAGGAAGCGGACGCAAATCTCTACTCAACTGAAGTTTCGCCTGCTCTACATGATTAGAGTAAAGATGAACATCGCCAAAGGTGTGAACGAAATCGCCTAAGCCCAAATTGCAAACCTGTGCAATCATCATGGTAAGCAAAGCATACGATGCAATATTGAAAGGCACACCGAGAAATACATCGGCACTGCGCTGATAAAGCTGACAACTCAACTTCCCTTCGCTCACATAAAACTGAAACATAGTGTGGCAAGGCGGAAGAGCCATATCTTCTATGTAAGGAACATTCCAAGCACTAACAATCAATCTGCGGGAATGAGGATTCTTTTTTATTTGAGCAATAAGATTGGTGATTTGGTCAATACTCTTTCCATCAGGTGCAGGCCAACTTCTCCACTGATAACCATACACAGGACCCAGGTTGCCCCATTTCTTTGCAAAGTCATCTTCGTTGGCAATGCGCTGAGCAAATGCTTTTATGTCTTCGCCACCAAACTCGGTACTCTTCTTATATTTTTCGTAAGGCCAGTCGTCCCAAATACGAACTCCGTTTTTGCACAGGTATTGAATGTTGTTTTCTCCATTCAAGAACCAAAGCAGTTCGTGAATAATAGCTTTGGTAAAAACCTTTTTGGTAGTAAGCAATGGAAATCCGTCTTCTAAATTAAAACGCATCTGATAACCGAATACACTATAAGTGCCTGTTCCTGTGCGGTCGTCTTTCCAAACTCCGGTATCAATTATATGATGAAGTAAATCGTGGTATTGTTTCATTGGGTGCGAAAATAATAAACCCGTGCCACGGTTCTAAACCGTGGCACGAATAATACATTCATTCAAATTATTCAAACCCGTTTTCAATTCATCTTCTAATGGATAACCGAAACCAATACGCATGTATGTTTTTTCTTTCTCAAACCAATGACCGGGACCCACTATGGTAGAGTAATCATTGAAAAGACTTTGATAGAATTTCTCTGTATCTATTTTATACTCGGCTTTGAGGCGGGGGAAACAAACCACACCTGCATTTGGCTCTACCCATTCAAGGAAAGATTGCTGAGCGAACCATTGCTTGATATAAGCAAAGTTGCTGCGGATGTGCGCGTGTTGTTTCTTCATCCATTTTTGCTTGCTGTTGATTAAAGCAAAAGCAATTTCTTCATCTACCACCGAATTACAAATAGTGATTTGCTCCTTAGCTGCCAGAAAATCGTGCATCAGTTTTTTATCGCGGTTAATAATCCAACCGATGCGGACACCCGGTGCACCATACGATTTAGAAACAGATGAAACAGAAATTACTTTATCGGAAAGCTCGGCAGCGTATGGCTTAAGCTCTGTTTGAAAATTCAAATCGCGATAGGTTTCATCTACCAGCAAGCGACAGTTTTTTTCCTCTGCCAGTTGAATAAGTTCATGAATTATTTTTTCGCTGAAAAGTTTTCCGCTGGGATTGTGAGGATTGGTAATGCTGATGAGTTTGGTATTGGGCTGAATGGCATTTCTTACATCATCAATATTTATCTCAAAGTTTTCTTCAAACTTTAAATCAATAATGCTGATGCCGCATTTGAAAGCGCGGGGAGTTTCGAGATTAGTGCCGTAGTTAGGGCGGATAACTATGAGATGGTCACTCGGATTTAGCAGTGTTGTAGAAACAATAAACAAAGCAGTAGCTGCACCCGTGGTAACCAACACATCATCGGTGGTAATGATTTTACTGTGTTCCCTGATTGCTTCGCGGAGTTTAGTAATGCCTTTGTGCTCTCCGTAAAAGAGCACCACATCTTTAAGGTCAACATTTACATCGCGCAGGTTAATGTCGCGCACCGAGCTTTCGGCAAGGTTATATTTAATGTTGCCGTAGCCCATCTCTTCGGGCGACTCAATTTCAATGGGCATTCGAACGTATTGCATATGTGTTTGTTTTGGACTGCTATATATTATTAAGCACCGACTCCATTAAGATGTTTAACATGGGGCATGTACTTATTATTAGTGCCAAATATATACGAAGGTTTGGGGTGTGAAAGGTTGGGGTATATTTGGGAAAACGTGAGGGTAAAAAGCGAAACCACAAACTTTCGCATATTTATAGGTTAGCGGCAATGCCGTTGCCAATCATGCCGATATTATTTATCTAGACGCAAATTGACATAACACAAAATTTTAGACAAAAGGAGTTAACATGATAACGATTCAACAGTGGCTCAAAGAACTGACAAAGGTTACAGACAAAGAACTTCATTTCATAGATGAAATCACAGAAACTATTTCTGTAAAAGCCAATGAAGTAGTTATTAAACAAGGACAAATCTCAAATAGGGTTGGTTTTCTGGCGGAGGGCGCCATGCGTAGCTATTACACCGATGCAAAGGGAAACGAAAAAGTTGTAAGTTTTGCCTTTGAAGGACAACCACTAATACTTGTTGGCAGCTTTATTAGCCAAACGCCCTGTGCTATAACAGCTGTCACTATGGAACCTTCTGTAATTGTTTGGACAGACTATGAACGCTACACTTCGTTAATCAATAAGTTTCCGAAATACAATACTGTATTTATTGAAGGCTTGGCAAAATGGATGGCAGAAGGCAATGAACGTATGGAGTATTTAAAACAAAGTTCAGCTAAAGCAAAATATGAGTTGATGTGCCAGATAGACCCAAAAATTATTCAGCGCGTTTCGCTTAAATACATAGCTTCCTATTTGGGCATCACCCAAGAAACATTAAGCAGAATAAGAGGGAAAAAGTAATTTTTTCAGCACGCATTATTTGACAATTGTCAAAGGATATTTGTTTTTCTCTATCTACTTTTGTCCTAAAATAAATCTCATGGAATTAGCTGCTAAAGGTTTTGCTTTCGCACTGCCATTTTTCTTAATCACTGTGCTGATAGAAAAATTGTATGGACATTTAAAAGGTAATGACACCGCGCCTTTCATAGACTCTCTTTCTGGCGGGTATTCCGGCATTACCATGATTGTAGTTTCTCTATTAGGATTGACCTTCGTTGTTTTTCCTTATTCCTTTTTAGTGGAACATTTTTCATTATTTACAATTGAAAGCAACTGGCTCATTTATGTTATTGCATTTATTGGTATAGACTTTAGTTATTATTGGTCGCATAGATTTCATCATACCATCAACTATTTCTGGAACTCGCATCGGGTTCACCATAGTTCAGAAGAGTTTCATTTGGGTTGTGCCTTGCGCCAAACCATTTCAAACTTCTTTACCGTTTTTACCATCTTCCTTATTCCCGCAGCAATTTTAGGTGTTCCGGTACAAATCATCGTCCTCATAGCGCCCCTGCACCAAATCACGCAATACTGGTATCATACGAGGCATATTGGTAAATTGGGCTTCTTAGAATATATCATTGTAACGCCATCACATCATCGGGTACACCATGCTATGAACCCTATTTATATTGATAAGAACCACAGTGCTATCTTTATAATTTGGGATAGACTGTTCGGCACATTTCAGGAGGAATTAGAGAGTGAACCACCCGTGTATGGAGTTTCTCATCCCGTAAGAACATATAACCCCATTACGATTAATTTTCAGCATTTAGTTTTACTGATTAAAGATGCTTGGCGGGCTGATAGTTGGATGGATAAATTAACCATTTGGTTTAAACCCACAGGCTGGAGACCCGAAGGATTTGAAGAGCGATATCCGGTAAAGAAAATTGATGATGTACACAACTTTGAAAAATTCAACCCAACTGTTTCAAGAGGTTTATTTTGCTGGAGCATCGTTCAGTTCTTCATCATTTACTTCTTATGTTGCTATGTTTTTTTCGACATTTCTCAACTGGTGGCTAATGGTCTTTCTCTTTTTGCTCTTTTTGTTTTGGTTCAGACATACAGCGCTACAGAATTGATGAACGGAAATAAACGGGCACCACTGTATTCAGTAATAGCTATGCTAGTTTGCTTTTTCATATACTTTTTTGATTCCACTTTCTTCGGTGTTGACAAACTTTCAAGCTTACTTCCCTTTTCACTTTTAGGTTACTTTATACTTCAAACAATACTTGCATTTAATTTCAGTTTGAAGGTAGATAAGCTCGACTTTGCAACTATGCAAACGAGTTAATCCTCTATATAAACAGCAGGGAAATACATCCACGCAAATG
>JBKJJB010000126.1:0-3266 GCA_046598235.1 Chitinophagales bacterium | reverse complement strand
GAAGCGGTTTTCTGCGGAATGAGTAGTGGGGGGGCGGTTCATATCGCTTTGCAAATTGCCAAAGAAATAAATGAAGGAGTAATAGTTGCCATCATCTGCGATAGGGGAGATAGATATTTGTCGAGTGATTTGTTTGGTTAGAAAGGTTTGAATTAAAAAGAACTTCTATCTTCAATTAACTAAAATTATTCTACCATGAAGAAACTTCTATTCGCCCTTGCAGTTCTTCTCTCTTTTGCCTTCCAAAATTCTTTTTCTCAATCGCAACCAACACAGCCCACTTCGGGACCCGGAGGAAGTGATTACACACATGGCGGTGTAACTATTTACGATTATGGTACCAACGGAAATGGTGAAGATTTTTGGTTGTACGAGCCGAACAATCCGACTCCGGACTCTGCCAACGTAGTAGTGTTTTGCCACGGACTTGGAATGGTAAACCCCAGAGCTTATGGAGCCTTCATTAAACATTTAGTTCGCAAAGGCAACATTGTAATTTATCCTCGTTATCAGCGAACACTTGATTTGGCAGCAACTATTGCCGCATTTAATGATAGTTGCGCGAAAGGAATTCGGAAAGCACTTGACACTATTCAGCAACCCGGACATGTGAAAGGAAGAATTGAAAACTATTTCATACTTGGTCATTCGGTCGGAGGAGTGCTTACGGCAAATATGACAATGCTCCATCAACAGTATGGATTGCCAAAGCCGCTTACAGCTTTTTCCATGCAACCAGGGGCTTCAACTTATTTAATGAGTAGTTACGCTTCTTTTCCTGCCGATGTAAAATATTTGATTGCCGTTGGTGAAAATGATGCAATTGTGGGAACAGGACCCGGAACGACTATTTACAATCAAAGCACAGCAGTTCCCACTTCGAACAAAAATTTAGTACATCATTATGCCGATACGCATGGCAATCCGGATATTACTGCATCGCATAACGAGCCGTGCGGTTTTGATAATCAATTTGACAATGGAGAAACGAATCTATTTATTCCGTTTGTTACAGGAACTGTGGATGCTATGGAATATTTCTGCTACTGGAAATTGCAAGATGCTTTAATGGCTTGCGCACTTTATAATCAAAACTGCGAATATGCTTTTGGCGATACACCTGAACAACACGGCATGGGAAACTGGAGTGATGGAACACCTGTTAGAATTTTGGAAATTACACCGAGTGCGCCATTGGCTGTAAGTGATTTGACGAATAAAACAGAAGTGAAAATTTATCCAAATCCTGCAAATACGAATTACGAATTACAAATTACAAATTACGAATTGAAACAACCGTTGAAGTTTGAGTTACGTGATGTAACGGGAAAGTTATTGCAACAAGAGAACATAGCGACAACGAACACTAAATTACAAGCCGCAAATTTTTCAAACGGAATTTATTTCTATCAGTTGAAAAATTCTTCAAACGAAGTATTGAAGACCGGAAAATTGGTAATTAACTAATCTTCCAGTTAACTAATCACTAATCAACTATTCACCGCGATCCAACTCATCAAACCGATACTTTCTTTCAAAGCATCTTCGTCTATGTTGAAAGTAGGGGTGTGAATGCTTGAGGTGATTCCTTTCTTTTTATTGCCGACACCAAGACGATAAAAGCAGGCAGGAACATAATGTGTGTAATAGGCAAAGTCTTCGCTGCCCATTCTCGTTGGCATATCAAAAACATTTTTTGCTCCGATATAATCCTGCGCAAATGATTTTGCTTGTGAAGTTACAATCGCGTTATTGATTAGAACCGGATAACCTTTTAGGATGTTTACGTTACAATGTGTCAGATATTTTTCCGAAACGGATTGACAAATATCTTCAATCTGCTTGTGAAGTTGGAAGCGAAGATGCTCATCAAAACAGCGCAGTGTTCCTGCAATTTCTACTACATCAGGCACCACATTGGTTGCACCCTTCCCTTCAATTTTACCAAACGAAAGAACAACTGGAGTTTGAAGATTTGTAAGTTGACGTAATTCCAAAAGAATTTCTGAGGCAATCAAAAGCGGGTTTTTCAGCTCTTCAATTTTTGCTGCATGGCCGCCCTTTCCTATTACTGTGAGATAAACTTCATCGCTGCTAGCCATAAATTTACCACTGCAAAAACCAAATGTTCCAGCTTCTAATTCAGGAGAAACATGCAAACCGAAAATTTTATCGGGTTTCGGATTTTCCAACGCACCTTCATTTATCATCGCTTCTGCTCCACTTGGAATTTTTTCTTCGCTCGGCTGAAAGATAAATTTGATAGTTCCTTCAAAATCATTTTTCAGTTCCGAAAGAATGATAGCTACACCAAGTAAATTACTGGTATGAACATCATGTCCACAGGCATGCATTACTCCTTGATTCATGGAACAGTAATCAACTTTATTTTCTTCCTTAATGGGCAATGCATCCATATCTGCACGCAAGGCAATACATTTCGAATCAGGATTTTTTCCTTTCAGAATTCCAACTACTCCATTCTTAGCAATTCCCGTTTGAACAGCTATACCCATTTCGGAAAGTGTTTTTGCAACGAGTTTCGAAGTTTCTGTTTCCTGCCAACTCAACTCGGGGTTTGCGTGAATTTGCCTACGAAGTTCAACTACCCGCGGAAAGTATTTTTCAGAAAGTGATTTGATTTTGTTTTGCATGGTTCAAATAAAGCTATTGCTTTTCAAAGTGTGCTTTCAAAAATAGTTTTATTGAATCAGCATAAACGCGATGTCCTTTGTTATTGAGATGTGCATCTGGATATTCGGTAAAATTTGCAGAGCCATTTTTAAACAGCAGCCAATCTCTTTTCAGGTTATCATCCTTCAGTAAATCAGCGTATTTCTCAATAAACTTTCCCAAACTTAAATCCGCCTCCTTTCGTGAAGGAATCAAAACAAATTGAAGAGAAATTTTCCTCTCCTCTGCAATTCTCTTTATGCCGCGCAAATACTTCTTAGTGATATGCGAATCGTTTATTGTCCTTTCGTAACGCAACTTTTCATTTATTCTAAATTGAAAAGAATACAGACGTGATAACAAAGCACTCTTCGAAATAACGCGCTCCAATAGATTTTTTGGATGACGTAAAAAATATTTTTCGTTCACGCAATAATTATAAGCAGCTTGTGCTGTATGGAAATGCTTGCCATCAATGTCGGCAAGAATAGCACCTGCATTGGTCAGGAAATAGATTGGTTCATTAGCAGAAATTTTTCGGTCAAATAACATTAAGTCGTTATCCATGAAAAATACAACAAAAACAAAATCAG
>JBKJJB010000407.1:0-3811 GCA_046598235.1 Chitinophagales bacterium | reverse complement strand
CGAGCATCATATAGTAGGAATGATTTCGCACCTCGGTCCCCAGCTTTGTGTGGGCGATGGCATTGCACTGGCAAGCAAGTTGAAGAACGAGAAGAAAATTACCGTTGCTTTTACAGGTGAAGGCGGCACCAGCGAAGGCGATTTTCACGAAGCATGTAACATTGCTGCTGTGTGGGATTTGCCTATTATTATTTTGATAGAGAATAACGGCTACGGACTCTCCACACCCACCAGCGAGCAGTTTCGTTGTAAATATATTGCCGACCGCGCCATCGGCTACGGTATGAAAGGGCTAACCATAGACGGAAATAATATTCTGGAAGTATATCACACAGTAAAGGAACTGGGAGATAAGATGCGGAAGAAACCTTTCCCCGTTTTGCTGGAGTGTATCACCTTTCGTATGCGCGGACACGAAGAAGCCAGCGGGGTAAAATATGTTCCGAAAGAGCTCCTCGAAGAATGGGAGAAGAAAGACCCCGTAGTGAATTACGAAAACTGGTTGATTGAAGAGGGAATCATTTCTCCCGATTACCCCGATATGCTACGCGAAGAATATGATTTAGAAGTGCGCGCGGCTTTTGATGCAGCCGATAAAGAGCCGGAGGTGATGGCGGATACGGAGAAAGAGTTGAACGATGTTTACAGCCCCTCCCAAACCCTCCCTGAAAGGGAGGGCTTAAATACAGCCAACAAAGCTAAAGTTCCCCCTTCGGGGGTTAGGGGGCTGCGTTTTGTTGATGCTATTTCGCAAGGACTCAAACAATCCATGCAGCGCCACCCCAACCTCATCATCATGGGTCAGGATGTTGCAGAGTATGGAGGCGTTTTCAAAATCACAGAAGGATTTGTTGAGCAGTTTGGAAAAGAAAGAGTTCGCAACACTCCTATTTGCGAAAGCGGAATTTTAAGTGCTGCACTCGGTTTAAGTATAAAAGGAATTAAGAGCGTAGTTGAAATGCAGTTTGCCGATTTTGTGTCAACGGGTTTCAATCCTATTGTAAATAATTTGGCTAAAAGTTATTGGCGATGGGGGCAAAATGCCGATGTAGTAGTGCGAATGCCTACAGGCGCAGGAGTTGGCGCGGGACCTTTTCATTCGCAAAGTAACGAAGCATGGTTCTTTCATGTGCCGGGTTTGAAGATTGTTTACCCGAGTTCATCGTTTGATGCAAAAGGTTTGTTGTGCGCTGCTATCGAAGACCCCAACCCTGTTATGTATTTTGAACACAAAGCACTTTATCGCAGTATAGAAGGCGAAGTGCCGGAAGATTATTATACGCTTGAAATAGGCAAAGCGAAAACAATTTTAGAGGGAACAGATTTTTCTATTATCACGTATGGAGCAGGAGTTCATTGGGCGGTTGAGGCTGTTAAAGCCCTCTCCTTCGGAGAGGGTTTGGGAGAGGTGATTGACTTGCGCACACTTCTTCCTTTCGACAAAGACGCAATAGAAACAACAGTAAAGAAAACAGGCAAGGTTCTTATTCTACACGAAGACACCTTGATTGGCGGGATTGGTGCCGAAATATCAGCTTACATCAATGAACATTTTTTTGAATATTTAGATGCGCCTGTTATGCGCGTGGCTTCGCTGGATACTCCGGTGCCTTTCGCACTTTCATTGGAGAAAAACTTTCTGCCAAAAGAAAGATTGCAGCAGGCGTTGCAAAAGTTGACAGACTACTAAACCCTGTTGATAAACCAAAGAAGAGAAGGATTAAAGAACTTACTTTCGGTTAAACTAAAACCCAAAATTATGTCACTACTTATTACTAGTGCCGCAACAGCACTCATTCCCTTGTTGGTTGGATTTATATGGTATCACCCTAAAGCATTCGGCAAAGCATGGATGGCAGGAGCAGGCTTAACCGAAGAGAGCGCAAAGACCATGAATATGCCACTGGTGTTTGGGCTTACTTATGTGTTTAGTTTTTTCATTGCGTTTTCGCTGCATAGTGCAACCATACACCAATTTGGCGCAGGTGCTCTTTTGCAACCCTCAGCCGGATACACCGACCCCGAAGGTGCGCTTACTGCTTTGACAGATGCACTTAAACTCTTTGAAGATAAATTCAGAAGTTGGAAACACGGAGCACTTCACGGAGCTATAACAGGAATTTTCTTCATCCTTCCTGTTGTGGCTATTGATGCCATGTTCGGTCGCAAAAACTGGAAGTATATTCTTATCAATGGCGGCTACTGGATTTTCAGCTTAACGATTATGGGAGCCATCATTTGCCAGTTTTCCGGCAAATAATTATTTAGACCTCTTTCATAATTCATCCGCTTGTCCCTCTTTGGAGAGGGATTAAGGGAGAGGATATAAATAGATTGAATGATGAAAGAGGTTTTTTGAAGAAGCTTTTTAAGCCGCTCTGCTCTTATAAAGCAGGGCGGTTTTGTTTTAGTATAAACCATGCCGCTAATGGCAGCACAATAATTACCTCCAGGCAGATGTGGTTGAACTTATGCAATTCAATCAGCGGAACAAAAAAACATCTTGCATGGTAGAAGAAAGGATAAACCGCCCCAAGCAGATATAACCAAATACGAAACTTAATAGGTCGCAGAAAAGTAAAGAGACAAAGCGAGTAGCTGATGATGTGAACAATGTGCGACCAATCGGGTTCATTAAACGAGTGATAAAACAATCCGTAAATGTGAACTCCCACACAAATCGCAAGGAAAGTACCAAGCAGAATTTTTACAATCATCATCATGAAGTAAAAATAGAAATGAATTCTATCCTATTTCAGTAGCTACCTGCAATACTTCATTTCGCCCCAGCTTGCCCATTAAGCTTACGTGTGAGGCAAATGCTTCGGTTAGTGTATCGTAGGAGAGGTATGGAATGCCAAACTCCTTTGCAGTTTGCTGAACTATCGGTGCAATTTTCGGATAGTGAACATGGCACACTCGGGTGAAAAGATGATGTTCAATTTGATAGTTCAGCCCTCCTACATAGTAGGAAACCCACTTGTTGTTCTGTGCAAAGTTCGAGGTGGTGTGCATCTGGTGAATAGCCCATTCATTATCAATGTTGCCCGCTTCATCAGGCACGGGAAATTGAATTCCCTCTACCACATGAGCTAACTGAAAAACAACAGCCAACGTAAATCCACCCACCGCATGCATGGTCATAAAGCCGATTAGAAGTTGCCACCAGGTGATGTCGAGAACGAGCATTGGTAAAACCAGCATATAAAACACGTAAACCAATTTTGTAAAGAACATAATCAAAAGATGATTTGTTCTTGCAGGTTTGTCTCTACCATCATCGCCCGATTTTCTAAACCGTTCGAACTGCATAAAATCTTTCATGAACACCCAGAAAAAAGTTTGCAGCGCATAAAGAAAGAACACATAAAACAATTGAAACCGCTGAAAAGGTTTGTGCCTTACAGCAGGAGTAAAACGAAGCCCTGCGTTTTCTCTGATGTCCAAATCAAAACCGTGAATATTAGTATAGGTGTGATGTAACTTGTTGTGCTGAACTTTCCAATTATCAGCATCGCCACCCACTAAGTTGAGCGAATATCCAAGGAACTGATTCAAACGATAACTTGAAGTGTATGCTCCGTGATTGGCATCATGCATTACAGACATACCTATACCTGCTAACCCGAAACCCATTACCACGGTACCCAGCCACATAGCCCATAAAGGAAGTATTCCGGACATGATGATTGCATACGGAACAAAGTAAAAGGAAAGCATCACGATGGTCTTCACCACCATACCTGCATCAGCGTGTTTCGATAATTTATTTTCTGCAAAATATTTATCAACTCGCTGAATGAGTACTTTA
>JBKJJB010000374.1:0-3569 GCA_046598235.1 Chitinophagales bacterium | reverse complement strand
CATCGAAACCCGTAGATGAACGCTGCGGTGTGCCGTAAAAGGCGGGCGTTACCAATGCCTGTGTTTCGATGAGGAAAGGTCGCATGCCTTCCATCATACCGCCAATGGCAATACCGCTAAGTTCTTCTTCGCGCTGCGTCAATAATATTTCCGAAGGATTAAGAACCGGGCGCAGTCCTTCGCCTATCATTTCGTAAATACCTATTTCGGATGTAGAACCGAAACGGTTTTTTGTGGTACGAAGAATTCTATACGTGTAATTTCTATCGCCTTCAAATTGCAGCACTGTATCAACAATGTGTTCCAGCACTTTCGGTCCGGCAATCATTCCATCTTTAGTAATATGACCGATTAAGAAGATAGGAATAGAAGTATCCTTGGAGTAACGCTGCAACTCCGATGTGCACTCGCGCACTTGCGAAACACTGCCCGGTGTAGATTCTATATATATAGACTGCAATGTTTGAATAGAATCAATGATGATAATATCAGGAGCGAGCGCTTCTGCTTGCTTAAATATCTGCTGCGTGTTGGTTTCGGAGAGAATAAAGCATTGCTCGTTTTTAATTCCAACACGGTCGGCACGAAGTTTTATTTGTCGGTCGCTTTCTTCACCTGTTACATAAAGAACTTTTTGTCCTTTCAGTTTCAACGCCAACTGCAGCATTAAAGTTGATTTGCCAATGCCCGGCTCTCCGCCAATTAATATCAGCGAACCCGGAACAATACCTCCGCCCAACACACGGTTAAGCTCCGTATCTTTTGTGTCAATTCTGTTTGCCTCTAACTCATGAATATCGGTAATGGCAACGGGCTTGGGTTGTTCGTTCTTCTTGGTGGAAGCACCTCGCTTCTCTTTTAGTTTCTCTTCCACCTTGTCAACTACTTCTTCTACATAAGTATTCCACTCATTGCAGGTGGGGCACTTGCCAATCCACTTAGGCGATTGGTTGCCGCAGTTCTGACAGAAGTAAATGGATTTAGTTTTGGACATGGGTGCAAAATAAAAGAAATGAGAGAATTGGGCTGAGGCTCAGAAAGAGCTTCATTCATTTGCAGCTAAACAACCGATTTAGTTTTTGATAAATTCGAATTTTCTAATTTACAATGCAACTCAACGAAATTCAGATAAAGCGTCTTGAAGATTTTCTATTGAAAGTTAGGGGAAATTCAATTGAACTATCTAAGCAGACCTGGATTGTAGATAATTATACAAGTTTTTATGATCAGTATAATGAATTGACATCTTTTCTTCACCGTCTCGACAACTCTAATATAGAATTTGTAAGTATTGTTTCTTCTTTTCCTAAGATGCCTTCCCCTGATAAAGTTTGGGGGATGATGGCATTGAAAGTTGCCTATTTTTTCCTGTTTCTAAATCCGCTTATCGGAATATTTTTCTTTTTTCTATTGTTACCCGTTAGCCTTCCACTCATTATTGTTTCTATTGTTTGGACGTTAGTATTAAAACAAAGGCTTGAAAAAATAAAATCAACAATAGAACGATTCCAGAATTTATTAGTCCTTAAAAGAGGAGAGTTACTTATGCTTAAAACCTCGGAGCGATAAAATCATCGCGTCTGCTGTTGCCTTTCTTCTTAATAGTATAGCCGACCGAAATTTCAAACGCACCAACCCCAGGGTTAGCTCTCTTGAGTGTAGAGATGGTGGCATCGTATGTAATGCCCAAGCGGAATTGTTTAATATCTAATCCTATATAAGGAATGATAGCATCGGAGGTAACGCCTTTTGTAAGATTGTGTATGCGATTAAAAACTCCAAGCGTTAAACTCATAGGGTCTTGATTTTTATGTCCGCGTTGTTTAAAGTCAACCCCAAAACCGAGACCTGTGTTCAACTGGTCGTTTACTCCTTGGCGCATAAACTGCCCTGAAGGAAGGATGTGAAATTTTTCACCCAATGTAACATCCAACGCAGCATGCACATTCCATCTCCAGTATAAATCTCTTTTCTGGTTCGGAAGAATAGTATGATTGGGAGTAGTTACATTATAAAACGAACCGCCTGTGTACATCGAAACCTTATCGGTGAGTTTGCTGTACCAGAACAATCCGAAATTCATATTCAGATAACCCACTTTATTAGTACCTAAGTTTTCGGGATTGTAAGAAGTAGTGCTCGGACTAAATTGGTTTGTTTCCTGACTGAACTGAGTTGCCCACTGAAAATTTTCCACCTTAATAGATTGATGCGTGTAACCTATTTGAAAACCTGCTGACAAACGGTGGTTGAATTTCTTACCCAAAGTTTTTATATACGAAACCGATGCCTGCATAATCATAGTAGAAAAAGTATTGGCACCTGCCTGGTCATTGGCAATAAACAAACCTACACCCAGCGCATCTTTTTTAATTTTAATAGGAAGGTCACCACTCAAAGCAGTAGTCATGTAAGGCGATTTAAAAAAGCCGGTATTAGTAGCGCCAAACCATTGATTGCGATAAGTGATACTAATTCTTCCCGAACCGCTTGTCATGCCTGTAAGAGCAGGGTTCAATAATAAAGGAGCATTGTAGAATTGAGAATAATGAATATCCTGTGCCGTACCAACCAAGGCAAGAGAGAGAACAACAAGCAGGGTATAAATTTTTTTCATATATACTTACCACAACAGCGACAGATTTCCTGACGCTGGTTTTATTTCGTTCGTTTGTTTTAGCTGCACAGTTGCCTGCCAAACATAATTACCCATCGGCTGAATCTTACCTTGATAGAAGCCATTCCAGCAAGGGCTTTGGTCAGTTCCGTCAAAGCAGGTAGTGCCATCGCGCTGGAAATCAAACACGGGTTCACCCCAGCGGTTAAATATTTTCAAATCCAAAAGTTTTGCTGCATCCTTCCAGTTGATAATGTGAAAACCCTGATTGAAAGGGTCATTGGCATTAGGAGCAAACACAGTAGGAAAATTATACTGGTTCTTATCTTCTTTAGTATTGATGAGAATATGCGGTTGCTGTCCGTTATCCACCCAAATTTCTTGAGTCCTGTGCGAAAGGGGGGTGCCTGGCGTAAATGTAGTTATAGGCGGAGCTAAATCTTCCCATTGCGGAATATTCTGCCAGCGTCCGATGGAATTCCACATTCCATCACGCGAAGTATTGTAATAAATAGAAAGCGCAGAAGGTGTGGTAGAGCCAACCTGTTTTAGCAGATGGAAAAATTTTCCATTGAGCGCAGTAACATTATCAGCATGAATAGAAGTGTCGTAACCTTCTAACGAGGCATCTCCAAATCCCATTCTTACTTCGAAAGATTGTGCATCAGTTACTGAAGGAGTAAACTCTACGGGGCGATAAAGAATGTTGCCGTTATCGTTCCATCCGGTAGGGAAAAGATAAGTGTTGGTTGAATTGGTGGCTCTCACAAATCTTCCGGGTCCGGTGCTGCTTACAAAGCCATTGCTGCGAATAACAGAGGCAGTTACAGGATTGGTAACAGTCATTCTGAAATCTTCTGTTTTTAACTCACAATCATTAAAGTCAAGTTGGTTATTAGTAAAAGCATCCAGCGTTTGTCGTTTTACTGCTCCGAAAGTTTCTAATGAAAGA
>JBKJJB010000367.1:0-5733 GCA_046598235.1 Chitinophagales bacterium | reverse complement strand
TGAACGGTTGAATATTTTATCTCCGCATTATCATGTGTAACCAGTTCTACCACGGCTGCATGCAATTGATTTTCATCGCGCATAGGTGCGGTACAACCTTCCAAGTAACTCACATAACTTCCCTCATCGGCAATAATCAGCGTCCTTTCAAACTGACCCGTGTTCTCAGCGTTTATTCTGAAATAAGTAGAAAGTTCCATCGGGCAACGAACACCTTTAGGAATGTAAACGAAACTTCCATCGCTAAACACTGCACTATTTAAAGCAGCATAATAATTATCGCGTTGAGGAACTACACTTCCTAAATATTGCTTTACTAATTCGGGTTGTTCACGAATAGCTTCGGAAATAGAACAGAAAATAATTCCTTTTTCTTTTAGCGATTCGCGGAAAGTAGTGATAACGCTTTCGCTATCCATTACATAATCTACAGCAACACCAGCTAACAATTTCTGCTCCTGAATCGGAATTCCGAGTTTATCGTAAGTATTTCGAATTTCAGGGTCAACATCATTTAAAGAATTGATGACCTTTTTCTTCTTTTGTGCAGCGTAGTAAATAATGCTCTGAAAATCTATTTCGGGAAAGTGAACGTTCTGCCACTTAGGTTGCTCCATCTTCAGCCAAGCACGATAGGCTTTTAACCGCCATTCGAGCATCCATTCCGGCTCTTGCTTTTTGGCAGAAATAAAGCGCACCGTATCCTCGCTCAAGCCAACAGCAGCAAACTCCTGCTCAATATTGGTGGTAAAGCCATACTTATAGTCGTTGGCTACTACTTCGTCAATTATTTTATCGTTTTCTGCCATGCTGATTAAAAGTGCAAATGTAATAGAATTTGAATGAGTTTAGACTTTGTCTAAACAGACAGAATACAGGAAAGTTTTGAATACAGTAACTTACTTATGAGCCTTTTTCTGCAACTTCTTCTCTTTATTGATTACCTCAGCAAAGTTGTTCGCTTTAAGAATAGCAACTGTATCCTCACGGATAATTCTAAACACTTCGCGGATAGGACAGGTTTCTTCATCGGTACATTCTTCGCAGCGTTCGTAATAGCGAAAAGCCACACAGGGAACCAATGCAATAGCTCCTTCGAAAAGGCGAATAACATCCGCCATATTTATTTCATCGGCAGGTTTAATAATATAATAACCACCACCTTTTCCCTTCTTACTGCCGAGGTAACCAGCTTTGCGAAGGTCGAGAAGGATGGCTTCGAGAAACTTTTTGGGTATGTGTTCGGCTTCTGATATTTCGCTGATTAGAGCATTTTCACCTCGCTTCATTTTGGAGAGGTATATCATTGCCTTAATGGCGTATTTCGCTTTCTTGGTAATCATTATTTAGCAATTGCTACAAATATATGATTTGTTTGCAATGTTATTTGTTTGAGAAGTGTCATAAGAAATATGATTCCGAAATCACCTCTTCAACGCTTTACCATAAGCTATCATCACTTTATCCTTTGCCAATTTGTGGTCAACTATAGGTGCAGAATAATCGTCCGTTCCGAATTCAGGAACCCATTGTTTTACATATTTCATTTCGGGATCAAAGCGTTCCATCTGTAATTGCGGATTGAATACTCTGAAGTAAGGAGCCGCATCAGTTCCACAACCTGCAGCCCATTGCCAACCGCCATTGTTAGCAGCTAAATCAAAGTCCAACAACTTTTCAGCGAAATATGTTTCGCCCCATTTCCAATCAATCAGTAAATGTTTGGTGAGGAAACTCGCCACCACCATGCGCACACGATTATGCATGTAACCTGTTGCATTTAGCTCTCTCATACCTGCATCCACTAAAGGATAGCCTGTTTTGCCCTCGCACCAAGCAGCAAATTTTTCTTCATTGTTTTCCCATTCAATTTCATCATACTCTTTCCGAAATGCGCCTTTAACCACATGCGGAAAATGCCATAGTATTTGATGGTAAAAATCTCGCCATATCAATTCATTCACATACGTTTCATTTCGTTGCAAGGCATACGAGAGTAATTTTCTAACACTTAAAGTGCCAAATCTTAGGTGTATGCCAAGTTTGGAAGTTCCATTTAATGCAGGAAAGTCTCTTCGCTCAGAATAGTTTTTTATAATGTCGCTCTTCACTGCTCTTTCAGAAAATTTAAACTCCGTAGGCACAAAACCAATATCCTTCAAAGTAGGAATTGAAAAGGGAGTAACTTTTAAAAAATTACCCGCATACTTTAAAGTAGGGTAACTTTTAAAGTAGAATGAATTCAACTTTGCTTTCCACTTCTTGCTGTAAGGAGTAAACACAGTATAAGGCGTTCCGTCATCTTTTACTACTTCTTTCCTCTCGAAAATGACTTGGTCTTTGTAAGTATGAAACCGAACATCATTCCCTTTCAGCAATTCATTAATTCTCTCATCGCGGGTAATAGCATACGGTTCATAATCGTTATTGGTATAAACAGTGCGAACAGAATATTCTTGTAGTAACTCTTTCCAAACAACCCACGGCTTACCCACTTTAACTAAAAGTGATGAACCGTGTTCCTTTAATTCATGATTAAGTCTCTCAATTTCCTGATAGATGAATTGAACACGTTTGTCGCTTTTATCTTCCAGCTTATCTAAAATCTCAGTATCGAAAATGAAAACCGGCAAAACCGGATTACCGGAACGCAGGGCATGATACAATCCGGCATTGTCTTCCAAGCGCAAATCTCTCCGAAACCAAAATATGTTCACAGGCGTATAAGTATCCATAGCTTAACAAACAATTAAATCTATATTAGGTTCATAAATATCAAAGCCATGAAAAAATCACTTGCCACTCTTTTATTGATGACTGCAATAATAACAATCACACTAGCGCAAAGCACGTATGATTTTTATAAAATGCAGACCAAAAGCGAAGCCGACATTATACTTAATGCGCTGAATAACGAACTTAAGCTATCAGACATTCAATTTGCTGAGTTGCGCGAACTGCTTTACGGAAGCATGAAAGGACAGGCGGAACTTTTACAAAAATCCGAGAACACAGATGCTGATGTGATTCAGGGAATTTTAAGAAGACAAACAGGTCACATTGAAGGAAATTTGCAAGAGCTAATTGGAGAAGCAAAGTTCAAAACATATCTCCAAAAGAAACCGGCTATAGAAAAGCAACTACACGAAAAAAATTAAATACTTAGTAAATTCTTATTTAAAAGAGCGGTGAGTTCCACCGCTTTTTTATTTGTGTAATGTTTACTGCCAAGTTCTTTCACCCAGCGAACTCCTTTTACAGCATTGGTCAAAATAATTTCGTCCGCTCCTTTCAATTCTTTTACATCCACTTCTCTTTCTTCAACAGAATCACCTAACTCAGAAATCAGATAAGACCTCATCACTCCATTCACACAACCACTATCGAGGTCTGGAGTAACAAATTTGTCTTTCTTAAAAATAAAAACATTTGAATGAATGGCTTCGCAAATCTGTGCGTTTGAATTAAGCATAATCAATTCATCCCAACCTTCTGCTTTTGCAAATTGTGCCGCCAAAACATAGTTGAGAGCGTTCGAAGTTTTCAAGTCACTCGTCATAGACACGGGTTTAAAACAATCATCTCGCAAACCTACTTTCAACCCATTGCCAGCTTCAAATTTTACGTTATCAATAGCATCCATACTAATAACAAAACCAAGCTTTTCATCTTCCGGCAAATACAAGCCATCTCCCATTCTAAAAAACTGAATACGCACACGAGCATTTGAAACTAAATTATTCACCGATGCCAAATCAAGTATCATGCTTTCAAATTTCTCACTGCCATACCTTGAAGGCAAAACAGCTGAAAGCACCGCAGTAGTAAATTCAATACGGCTCCAGTGATATTCAAACAAAGGAATCTTTCTATTGAACATTACCATACTTTCAAAGAAACTATCTCCATACCTAAAGCCGCGATTGGTAGCAGGCAACAGAGGTTCATGCTCATTATAGATGTTTCCGTTATAGTTGATATACTGCATAGGTGTTGTTCTGTAAAATTAAACTTCCTGTTGGTGGTGGAAATTCCTTTCGGGTAAGTATATGTGTTACTCCTTTCCCTTTTAATTCTGAAATAGTTGATATGTCAAGATTATAATAGCGCTTATCAGCTTGTTGCTGCATATTAAAACCGCTTAGAGAACCAGCTTTTGAAAATCCGAAAACTTCTTCCAGCCGAGAATACCACTGTTTCACAAACAGTTTATTTCTAACATTTGCTTTAAACTCCACATAACTTGAGAGTTGCGCGAAATACTTCAACTCAGTATTATCAAATGGCTGAATAAACAATGATTCCTTTGGAGTGGCTTCCTTAATTTTTTCACAAATGGAAATCATATCGTCTTTTTCTTTCAAGCTAAAAATCTGGAAAGGAACTTTGTAAGGCAGATACTGATTGAAATTTAAAATTACACACCAACATAAAATTGCAGAAGCCAGCAAAACAACGCCTTCATATTTAAAAATCATCAACTGTTCTCTTTTCGCATTAATTACTCTTTCCAAATAGCCGATGCAGGCAACTACACCAAGAAATTTCATCCATTGAGTGATTTTATAGAATTGAAAATTTCCAATGAAAACATTATGCAAGCCATCTACACAAAAAGCATAAACAATTACTCCCGCCAACCCAACTACTATAAACTGAAAAAGAGTTTTTGAGCGATTTAGGAAAAAGAAAATTGACGCAACTGCAAGCAATATGAACACTACCATCTTACCTTTAGAAAAAGAAGAAAAAATAAAATGATGCGGATGTCTGAACTCAAAAAGTATTTTGAAGAGTTCTTCGTTGGAAATATCTGAATGGATATTCTTCTGCATAAAAATCATTACTAAATAGATACCTGCGGTAAAAGCATAAACAGAAATGAAGCCGAGAAAGACCTTCCATGAAACTTCTTTCCTGAAAACAGCAATAAGCAAAACAGCGCACAGCACCATCATCACATCCAGCCCTTCAAGTAATTGAATAAAGGTAGCCACCGACATCAGAACGGAAGTGAGGAGGTATTTCTTATCAAGAAATAAAACAATTGCCCAAATAATTATTGCAACTGCTAATCCGCTTGCCTGAAAACATTCTGAATACAGCTCTACATTCCCCAATGCAAAATCATTTAACGGAATCAATGCAACAAGAATTGCAAGCCAAGAGAGGTATTTACTTTTGATAAACCTGCGTGACAATCTTTCTAATCCAAAAATTAAAACAACTGTAGAAAGAAATTGAAAAATGAAACAGAAAATTTCAAGATGATTGACAAAAGGAAGAAGCAGATTTGCCATCACTGTCCTTTCATTCGGCACAGAAGCATTTAATCCTTGAATAAAAAAGTCGTTCGGATATAAAGTGGAGTCATGAAGAAAAAGTGTGTAAGGGAGTAATTCAACTTGGTCTCCCGTTCCGAAACGATAGCCGAAGCGAAGAATCAATAAACTCCATGCAAGAACTGCAAACCAAATTTGAGAATATAAGGATTTGAGAATTTGAGAATTAAGTTTCATTCGTCTTGTATTTTCAAATCACCTCCTCTCCTATTCCAAATCAAACTTCTATTGTCTTCAACTTATCGCTTACTACCAACTTGCCAAGTGTTTTTGCTTTTATTTCATCTACTGTAACCCCCGGAGCAATCTCTACTAAATGAAACGCACCATCTTGAATATTATAAAATCCTAAGTCGGTAAGCACACGTTGAATACATTTCTTTCCTGTAAG
>JBKJJB010000281.1:0-5929 GCA_046598235.1 Chitinophagales bacterium | reverse complement strand
GGCAAGAGTTCGCTTATCAATTATCTGTGCGGAAGAAAAAAACTTTCTAAAGTTTCGCATACTCCTGGCAAAACCCAAACCCTCAATTACTTCATTATAAACGAGCAACTCAACTTTGTTGATTTGCCTGGCTATAGTTTCGCCAAAGTTTCTATTGAAATGCGCAACAAATGGAACAATATGATTCGCAACTATATTCTGCACCGCGAGCAACTGATGTATGTATGCCAGTTGATAGATGCCCGCATTCCTCCGCAAAAAATTGATTTGGAATTTATCGGCTGGATGGGTAAAAACCATGTGCCGCTGGTTGTCATTTTTACAAAAGCCGATAAGCAAGGAAGTTACTTCTAACATTCAGGCATTTAAAAATGCTTTACTGAAAGAGTGGGATGAATTACCAGTGATGTTTGTTACTTCCTCTGAGAAAAAATCAGGAGGCGACAAGGTTCTTGAGTTTATTGAAACCGCCACTAAGAACTATTTCAACCATAAGAAGGGGCAGGTTTAGCTTGCTTGCCTGACTAACATTTTTATTTTCCATCTGAAACCCTATATTTGCGCTCCCAAAAAATTAATTGACATGAAGAAAGATATTCACCCTGCAAACTACAGAACCGTAATATTCAAGGATATTTCGATAGATAAGATGTGGCTTGGTAAGAGCACTGCTAACACTAAAGAAACTTCTAAATGGGAAGACGGCAACGAATACCCATTGATTAAGTTGGAAATTTCGAACGAGAGCCACCCGTTCTTTACCGGCAAAATGAAATTGGTTGATACCGCAGGTCGTATTGATAAATTCAAAAAGAGATACACTAAAAAAGCGAAAGAGGAAA
Organism: Chitinophagales bacterium; assembly: GCA_046598235.1. Taxonomy (GTDB): domain Bacteria; phylum Bacteroidota; class Bacteroidia; order Chitinophagales; family LD1; genus Bog-950. The sequence goes on along the minus strand of JBKJJB010000281.1, from coordinate 5,087 downwards.
ATACTCCCGAGTAGCAAAAATGCCTCTGAATTCTCAGGGGCATTTTTATTTATACTCCTACCCTGCCAACCGAAACTTTCTATTTTAGCCACATGAATTTGGTTCTGTTCGACTGCCATAAGAATCGTGAAAACCTGCTGCCCCTCACCTTCACCCGACCAGTGGCGGATATACGCATAGGCATTCTCACCATCAGAGAGAAATGGGAAAAGGTAATGAACATAAAGTCATGCTCACTCACCGAGGAATATCTTTCCGAAAAGTTTCCTGCTTATCGCGATTCTTCCCCTGCTTTGTATGTAAGCGGCTCGGTTCTTCCCGATGAAAAACTGGTTGCCGCCATTCATAAGTTAGGCGCGCTTCAATCGCTTACGGTTGATGGAAACCTTATTGCCTTTAAAACCGAAAAGCACCACCTCAACTACGAAAACTTCGAAGCTATTGCCAAGGGTTTTACTGCCATTGAATACAAAGAACCCATTCTCCGCATCAACAATACCTGGGATATTTTCAAGCTGAATGGCGAAGCCCTTAAAGCTGATTTCGATTTGCTCACTATAGGCAGAAAATCGCAGAAGTTGAGCGACACGAATAAACTGATTGGTTCTGCCGAAAATCTTTTCATTGAAGAAGGAGCTACCATAGAAGCCAGCGTACTCAACACCAACACAGGCGTTATCTACATCGGCAAAGATGCCGAAGTGATGGAAAACTGCGCTATCCGTGGACCATTTGCCTTATGCGAACATGCGGTGGTGAAGATGAGCGCCAAGATTTATGGGGCAACCACCATCGGTGCTTATAGCAAAGTGGGAGGCGAACTGAACAATGTGGTTATTTTCGGGTATAGCAACAAAGCGCACGATGGCTTTCTCGGAAACTCTGTTATTGGCGAGTGGTGCAACCTGGGTGCCGACACCAACAATAGCAACCTGAAAAACAACTATGCCGATGTAGAGGTATTCAACTACCGCGAAGGCAAGGCTGTAGATACCGGGCTTATGTTTTTGGGGCTGATTATGGGCGACCATTCTAAAAGCGGCATCAACACCATGTTTAATACCGGTACGGTGGTGGGCGTTTCTGCCAATGTTTTTGGGGCTGATTTTCCTCCAAAGTTTATTCCCTCTTTTAGTTGGGGCGGCAACCGTTGGTTGCTTACTTACGCTTTTGATAAAAGTATGGAAGTGGCCGAACGGGTTTTTGGGCGAAGAAATTTGAAGCTCGAAAAAGCTGATATAAAGATTCTGAAAACTGTTTTTGACAGAGAAGCGAGTTATCGAAAAAGATAGATGAAAGTTATTTGACCCACCTCTTGTTCCGCAAAGCGGAACGTTCCCCTCCCTGCTTGGCAGGGAGGGGTGGCTTCGCGAAGCGAAGTCGAGGAGGGTAGAAAAAAAGATACATACAAATGAGCCGAACAAAAATTATTGCCGCTAATTGGAAAATGAATCTTGATTTAGAAGAAGCATCGCAATGGCTGGCAGAAGTAGCACCGAATGTTGAACACTGCACCTGCGAAGTGCTGGTGTTTCCTTCTACTATTATGATTACAGATTTAATGGATTTGTATGAAGGCGAAAAACTTCTGTTTGGTGCACAAAACTGTTCGCAATACGAAAGCGGTGCTTACACCGGTGAAGTATCTGCCCGTCAACTTTTTTCTTCAGGTATAGAGTATGTCATTATTGGTCATTCAGAGCGAAGAGAATACTTTGCAGAATCCAACGAAATGCTCAAGCAGAAAATACAACTCGCTTTTCAGCATGAACTAACTCCTGTGTTTTGTTGTGGCGAATCCTTAGCCGTGCGCAACGAAGGTAAAGAGCAGGAGTATGTAAATAAACAGCTTGAAGAAACCCTCTTCAGCTTCCCTCCTGCTGCCGTTGCCGAAATAATTATTGCTTACGAACCCATTTGGGCTATTGGCACGGGGCAAAACGCCACTCCCGCGCAGGCGCAGCAAATGCACGCCTATATCCGCAGCCGTATTGCTTCAAAGTATTCTGACTCTATTGCACAACAAGTTCGCATACTTTATGGCGGAAGTTGCAAACCTTCTAACGCCAAAGAAATATTTGCCTGCCCCGATGTAGATGGCGGACTAATCGGTAGTGCCTCGCTAAACGCAAAGGACTTTCTCGCCATTATCGCTTCTGCCCTGTCATAATTTCCTTCTGCCGTCCGGTAATTAACATATGCCCTCCTGTAATTTGTTTCTACTTTTCTGTAATTGATTTCTGCCTTGCCCTAATCGCTTTCTGCCTTTCTGTATAACCCTTCTGCCACCTACTATTTTATTCCTGTCTTTCCCTTTCTTCTTTCTGCCTTCTCTTAAATAAAAAAAACGCCCCAGCTTTAGTTAGGGCGCACGTTTATATAAACTAATTCTTTCTGTATTCCTGTATTTCAATCCGCACTCCGAAATCCGCACTCCGAAATCTTTCTCATCCCAACAACGTCTTTCTCACCCTCTCCAAAATAATACTTACCCTTTCTTCGGTAGCTGCTTCGGCATACACACGTAGAAGTGGTTCGGTGCCGCTGGCGCGGATGAGCAGGGTTTCTTCGTCTTGCAGATAAAATTTGTAACCGTCTATGTCTTCTACTTTAGCTACAGGTATTTCTCCAAACGCTTTGTAAACTCCGTTCTTGCAGTTCTCCATTATCTGCAACTTCTGTTCCTCTTTAAGGTGCAGGTCATCGCGGTTATAAGAAAAGCTGCCTACTACTTCATATACTTCTCCAATCAATTCATCCAGCGTCTGTTGGTTCTGCACTAAATGATCAACAATTACCAATCCGTCCCAGATACCATCGCGCTCAGGGATATGACCTTTCACTGCAATGCCTCCGCTCTCCTCCCCTCCTACCAATACATCTTCGTTCTGCATAATCTCGCAGATATATTTAAAGCCAATCTTGGTTACCTCCAGCGGAATGTTGTATTGCTCGCACAACTTTTTCACTTTGTTCGAAACAGAAAATGCAATCACTACCTTGCCTGTCATCTCTTTATACTTATGCAGAATATGAATGAGCAGAAGGATGACATGGTGCGCATCAATAAATTTTCCCTTGCCATTGAAAAGCCCTATGCGGTCGGCATCGCCATCGGTAGCAATGGCAAGGTCGGCATGTTTCATTTCCTTTAAATAAGTTTCCAGTTCTTTCAGGTTCTTCGCAATCGGCTCAGGCGCCTGCCCGTGAAACGAAGGGTTGTATTCGCAATGCAAAAACTCAGCATGAGGCATTATGCGCGGAAATATATTCTGACCCGCTCCATACATGGCATCATACGCCACAATCAAATCTGAATCGCCAAACGAATCTAGGTCGAAGTATTCAGCAACATGTGCGTAATACATCGTTTCTAAATCAATTATTTCAAGCAGACCTTTCTGTTCCCATTCTTCCAATGAAATATCTTCTGCTTCATAACTATCGGGAATCAGTTCTTCCACTTCAGTAATATATTTCTGAATAAGCGGACCACCGTGTTTCGATTTCAGTTTATAGCCGTTGTAAGAAGGAGGATTATGACTTGCCGTAAGAATAACTCCAAGCTCACAACCGAGGTTTTTTGCAGCGAGAGAAATCATTGGTGTAGAAACAAAATGCTTATCGAAATAAACTTTAATGCCCTGCTTGCAAAAAACATTGATAGCCGCCTCTGCAAAAAGCGCGCCTCCAAATCGAGTATCAAATCCAATTACAATTTTTGCTGATACGTCCTGCTTCTGTGCCCAATCGGCAGTGGCTTTAGCCACGCGCTTTACATTAGCCACCGTAAAATCTTTGGCGATTATTCCACGCCATCCATCCGTTCCGAATTTTATTTTCTCCATATTTTAATTTGAGCCACGAATTACACGAATTAAACTAAACAACGACAAACCTTTTCGTGACAATTCGTGAAATTAGTGGCTTGTATTTTTATTGATTAGAAATTAGCGGGCTAAAAGTAAACGGTTTATACAAAATTGAAAGTGATGTTAGCTTTTAGTGAATTAGATTATAGAAACAAAGAACTTTAATCTGTAATTTTGAAACATGCAGGGAACGGATACATATCGCCACAAAGGTTTGAGAAAAGAGTTGCTGGTAACTTTAAAAGATAAAGGCATTATCAATCAGGATGTATTGCATGCTATTGGAAGGATTCCCCGCCACTTGTTTTTTGGTAATGACTCTATTTTCTATGAAACGCATGCTTATGAAGACAAAGCGTTTCCGATAGGTGAAGGGCAAACGATTTCGCAGCCCTACACCGTAGCACGACAAACTGAATTGCTGGAAGTAAAACCGAGTGATAAGATTCTTGAAATTGGAACCGGAAGCGGCTATCAAGCATTAGTTCTGATGTTGCTAAAAGCAAAAGTTTACAGCATTGAACGGCATAAAATTTTGTTTGACAGAACATCTAAGTTTCTTCCTTTTATGAAAGAGTTTTTGCTGAATCAACAAGGTGAGAAGAAAGAAACAAATGAAATACGCACCTGGAAAAACGAACCGGAGATGTGGTCGGTGAAATGTTTTTATGGTGATGGTTTTGAAGGAAGCCCTGCTAATGCCCCGTTTGATAAAATACTTATTACTGCTGCTGTTCCCGAATTGCCAAAGAAGTTATTGAAGCAGCTTGCCGTTGGTGGAAAAATGATTCTTCCTTTCGGAAGCGAAGAGAACTGCACCATGCTTCGCATTACTAAACATGCCGATGAAAAATTTGAAACAGAAGAGTTTGGGATGTTTGCTTTTGTGCCGATGCTGAAAGGGAAAAGCTAATCAGCGATACTTTTTCATCGCTCTATCCATTTCGCGCTTTGTATCTTTTTCTTTGAGCGATTCGCGCTTGTCGAATTTCTTTTTACCCTTTCCTACTCCTATTTCCAATTTTGCAAAACCGCGCTCGCTAATAAATAAACGTAGCGGAATTACACTCAATCCTTTCTCACGAATCTTCGCATCAATTCGAGTCAACTCTTTTTTCTTGAGAAGCAACTTGCGTAGCGTTTCGGGTTTATGGTTGGCATATCCTCCATGCGAATATTCAGGAATGTTCATGTTCTTGATAAACAATTCTCCAT
>JBKJJB010000067.1:0-5069 GCA_046598235.1 Chitinophagales bacterium | reverse complement strand
GAAGATGTAAATTTTTATTCCGATGCGTATTCGCAAGGCGAACGCACCCGCAGCTTTATGAAAGTGCAGGATGGCTGCGATTATTTTTGTTCGTTCTGCACCATACCGATGGCGCGTGGCAAAAGCAGAAGCAATTCGATTGAGCAAACAGTTTTTTTAGCAAAGAAGATTGCTGCAACAGGCGTAAAAGAAATTGTATTGACAGGAGTGAATCTTGGCGATTACGGAAAAACACCTCATCCTAAATCCTTCTCCGAAGGAGAAGGACTTAACCACCCTCTCCTTCGGAGAGGGGTTGGGGGTGAGGTTGAAAATTTCTATCAACTTATTCAGCAATTAGATAACATAGAAGGAGTAGACCGTTTTCGTATTTCATCTATCGAACCGAATTTATTGACTGATGAAATTATAGAGTTTGTGGCAAAGAGCGAGAAGTTCATGCCGCACTTTCATATTCCTTTGCAAAGTGGCTCCGATAAAATTCTCAAACTAATGCGGAGGAAATATCTGCGTCAGCTTTATAAAGAAAGAGTAGAGAAAATAAAATTGCTGATGCCTCATGCTTGCATTGGCGTAGATGTGATTGTCGGCTTTCCCGGTGAAACGCAGGAACAGTTTTTGGAAACTTACAACTTCATTAGTGAACTTGATGTTTCATATTTGCATGTGTTTACGTATAGTGAACGGGCAAATACAAGGGCATTAAATATTTCTCCTGTTGTTCCGATACCTGAAAGAAAAGAACGCAACAAAATGCTGCGCATTCTTTCGGAAAAGAAGAAGCGCAATTTTTATTCCGAGAATATCAATACAGAAAGAACTGTTTTGTTCGAAGCAGAAACGGAAGGAGGAAGGAGATATGGCTTTACCGATAACTATATTAAAGTAGCCATACCCGACCACGAAGACTTATGGAATACTATACAAACTGTTTCTCTTAACGAAGTTTCCGACTTCGGATATGTAAAAGGTACAAAGCATTTGGAATATTCGCTTGCATAAACATACATTGCATCGCTAATTTTTAATTTCAAATTTCAAATAGATGCTCCTTCGTTGTTATCCCAAAATCACCGATTTCATTTTTGAATTTTTTAATCAGTCACCCGCTGCTGACTATCGGTTTCTTCCAATATTCAGTTACGGCTTTTTTGTAGCCTGTGGTTTTTTTGCAGCGGCAACTTTAGCAGTAAGCGAAATGAGAAGAAGAGAAAAGCTCGGCTTGCTGAAAGGTAAGGAAAGTGAAACGATTGTTGGAGAGGCACCCAATCTTATAGAAGTTGTTCTATACTTTTTGATTGGTTTTGTTGCGTTTTTCAAGTTAATAGGAATGATTTCCTATCAGCCCGAGTTAAGCCAGGGAATATTTTCTATGCAGGATTATTTCCTTTCTCTGCAGTATGGAAGTTGGGTGGGCGGAATTATCGGTGCATTGGCACTTTCATATTATTACTACTACACAAAGAACAAGGAGAAACTTCCGCAACCGGAGAAAAGGAAGATTACCATTTTTCCTTCCGACAGCGTTGGCGATTTAGTAGTTATTGCTGCTGTGTTGGGGGTTTCAGGAGCCAATTTTTTCAATTATCTCGAAAACCCCGGTGACTATGATAATTTTTGGGCAGACCCAATGGGCTCTATGTTCAGCGGTCTTTCAGTATACGGAGGTTTGATATGTGCCGGTGCGGGTTTTGCCTTGTATGCTTATTGGAAAAAATTCAATATCATACACTTCTTCGATTCTGTTTGTCCGGGTTTTATTTTGGCGAATGGTATTGGAAGAATCGGCTGCCAGGTAGCAGGCGATGGCGATTGGGGCTTGGCAAACCTGAAACCAAAACCAGATTGGTTTCCGCAATTTCTATGGAGTGATAACTATGCTCACAATATTATTGATGCCGATCCGGGAAATATTATTCCGAACTGTAATGAAGAACATTGCAATCAACTAATACAAGCAGCGTTTCCTACTCCTTTGTATGAGCTAATGATGTGTGTGACTATATTTTTTGTTCTCTGGAGTTTGCGTAAGCGTTTTACTTACAAACCCGGAATACTCTTCGCTATCTTTATGATATTAATTGGTGTGCAACGGTTTGCCATTGAGCAATGGCGCGATTTATCAGGAAGAGATACTTACGGATTCTTCGGAATGCAATTCCGTCAGAGCGAACTTATTTCAATTGTAATGGTTGTTATTGGATTGGCGGGAGTTCTGTTTCTTTATAACAAATACAAAGGCGAACTTCGCAAAGTATAAATGGAAACTACTACTCAAAAAAAACCGCTCCCTCCGTTTCCAAAGGAAAAGCATTGGCTGTTTGGCAGCGGCTATCTGTTGCGCGAAAAAGCGCACGAAGTACTGCCTGAGTTAATTAAAAAGTATGGCGAAATATTTTCACTCTCGCTTCCTTTTACCCGGCTTGTAATAGCTGCAAAGCCCGAATATGCAAAGTATGTGTTGGTAGATAACAACAAAAACTACCACAAAAGTTTAGCCTACGATATGCTTAAACTTTTACTCGGCAACGGCTTGCTAACCAGCGAAGGAGAATTTTGGAAAAAGCAGCGCAGGTTGGCACAGCCCGCGTTTCACAAACAGAAATTAGCAGACCTTACTGCTATGATGGTTCGTAAGGCACAACAGGAAGTTGATAGCTTAAAACCAAAATTGCAAAGCGGAGAATATTTTGATGTGGCTCCGCAAATGACCAACCTCACTTTGGAAATTATTTCAGAAGCAATTTTTAGTAATGGTGTAGATGATAAGGCAGATTTGATAAGTCGGCAGATTACCTTGCTGAATCAATATGCCACTGACAAATTGAATGCGCCTATTCGTCTTCCTGCACTTTTTCCAACACCTGCAAACGTAAAGGAGCTTAAGGCAATAAAAATTCTCGACAAAATAATTTTTGACATTATAGATAAGCGAAGGAAAGAAGGAATTTCAAAAAGCGATTTGCTCTCGATGTTGCTGGATGCAAAGGATGAAGAAACGGGAGAAGCAATGAACAACCGCCAACTGCGCGATGAAGTAATGACCATTTTTATTGCAGGTAACGAAACCACTGCTAATGCAATGGCGTGGACACTTTATCTGCTTTCGCAAAATCCAGAAGCGGAAGAAAAAATGATTCATGAAATTGATACAAAGTTAGATGCCGGAGTTGAACTTGATTTCAATTCTGTTATGGGATTTCAATATGTGCGGCAGGTAATTGATGAAAGTATGCGGTTGTTCCCTCCTGCTTGGATTGTGGGCAGAAGAAATACTGAAGAAGATGAAATAGGCGGGTATAGAATAAGGAAAGGAACAAATGTGTTGATGCCAATCTGGTATTTGCATCGCAGCGAAAAATATTGGGATGAGCCGCTGAAATTTAAACCTGAACGCTTTGCTCCGGAAAAGAAAAACAACATTGACCGCTATGTGTATTTCCCTTTTGGCGGAGGACCAAGACTTTGCATTGGTAATAATTTTGCGATTATGGAAATGCAGATTATACTTATTAAGCTATACAGAAACTACAAGTTCAGGCTACAGGAGAACTTTGTAGTAGAACCCGAGCCGCTTATCACATTGCGTCCTAAATACGGCATGATGATGAAGGTGGTGGAAAAATAAATTTTTGTTCCTGTTGGGTAAATGGAAACCTTTCCTAAATTTGGAGCATATTCAAAAATAAACCAGAAATACTATGCGTCTTTCTACTCGTTTAGGTCAATTTATTCTCTTGTTTGCTGTTACTGTAACTGCAATACAAACTAAAGCACAAGACCTTCATTTCTCACAGTATTATACACATGCTTCCACTCTTAATCCATCGTTGGTGGGCAATTATGATGGTAGCTATCGTATAGCTGCTATTTACCGCAACCAGTGGTCAAATGCAGTGAGTGCTAAATACGCTTTCCAAACTATTGGTGCCGATGTAGATTTCTGTCTACTTGAAGGATATTTAAGAAGCGACAAGTTGGCTATTGGTGTTGGTTTCTTCAACGATCGCTCAGGGGCAGCGGGTCTTTCTATTTTGAACGCCAATCTTTCAGTAGCATATCATAAAGGTTTTGGCAAATTAGGTCAGCACCGTCTTTCATTAGGTTTACAGGGAGCGTTTATTCAAAAGAGAGTGGAAGACCCATTATTTGGCGACCAGTTCCTTGGGCATAATCAAACCGTTCAGAACTATTCTCAGGAAGGTTTCAACCGTGGTTTCTATCGTTTCGATTTCAATGCTGGATTATACTGGCGTTCTAATATCAAGGACAGAATAAAAATAGGTGTTGGCTTTGGTGCTTACCATTTAATTGAGCCAAAACAATCAACTGTTACTTCTCAAACTACGGGCGGCTTGGATAACACCAGTGTTCTTCCTCGTAAATTCAATGGAGATTTTAATCTTGAAGCATTTATCGGAAAAAAGAAGAAAGTATCTATCTCTCCTGAAATTTTGGTGATGTATCAGGAACCTTTCATGGAAATATTGCCAGGGCTTTCTGCCAGCTACTATTTCAACACCGGTTTCAGAAACAACAATAGTGTAAGTGTTGGCTGCCGTTATAGATATGCAGGTATCAGCAACGGAACATCCGATGCTATTATACCTATGGCGAATGTTGAGTTCCGTAATGTGCGCCTTGGCTTTGCTTATGATGTAAATATTTCTGCCCTTAAAAAATCAACGACCAACCGAGGAGCATTTGAAATTTCGTTGGTGTATGTGGGCGAAACTATCAAGTCGTTTAAAGCGAACAAGTCGTTACCGAGCCGCAGATTTTAATTGAATTGTAAAAGATATTTCTTTCAGAAAATTAAAACCTGCATTCACCTGTGCGGGTTTTTTTTGAATAAACCGGACATCTAAACCTAAACCGCATGAAGAAGATTTTAACCTTGGTTGTTTTTGCTTCTGTATTAAACATCCATTTTTCTTTTGCACAGAAAAATCGTGTTCCATCTAAGTGCCCTAAGACACAACTGAAAATTGGCGACAAGTTTTATGCTGAGTCGTATTTCTATACGGCAGCCGAATACTACAAAGATGTAGTGCGCCAGGATTCTTCTA
>JBKJJB010000449.1:0-15545 GCA_046598235.1 Chitinophagales bacterium | reverse complement strand
GCAACTATTCCGGCTTCAGCAAAAACGATTTGAAAAAATTTATTTCAGCCATGGAAGAAAAAGGTTTTGGAAGCGAGAAAAAGTTTTGCGAAGTATTCAACAGAATGGAAAAGCTGAGAAAGGATATTTACAGCTTAACAAAATACAAAGATGCCATCGCTTAAAGTGATGGCATTTCTAATTTATGCCCCCAAACATTTTCCCTTGGGTAGTTGGGCTTGTCATTTTTAGATTGAAAAATCAGTTTTGAGTTTACACCTGCCAAAGCATATCTTTGTTGAAAATTACAATTATGGGTTTATTACTTGCTGACGAGCTTAAACTTTTCAATATCGAGGAAAAAGATTTCCGTATTGAAGCCGCTACGCATTTCTATGAAATCGGGAAAATGTCAATAGGGCAGGCAACAAAATTTGCAGGGTTGGATAGAATTGCCTTTCAAACAGAATTAGCTAATCGCAATATCAATATACATTTTACGGTAAGCGACCTGCACCACGATTTAAACACGCTGAAATCTCTCAACATTTGAGCAATGATTATTATCAGCGATACTTCCTGCATTATCAATCTGGCGCAGGTAGGTGAATTAGAGTTGCTCCCAAAAATTTTTAATGAAATAGTTATACCGCAAGCGGTGTATGATGAAATTGTTTTGAAAGGAAATAATCGTGCAGGTGCCCATGAAATAAAGCAAGCCACATGGATAAAAATTAAACAACACACCAATAAAACTCTTTATCAGGAATTGCGCGCTGACTTGGATGAAGGCGAAGCTGAAGCCATTACGCTTGCCATTGAATTGAAAGCAGACCTGTTGATTATAGATGAAGATAAGGGACGAAGAATTGCCGAAAGCAAGCACTTGAACTATACCGGATTACTCGGTGTGCTGATTCGCGCGAAACAAAAAGGTTTACTCACGGAAGTAAAACCAGTTTTAGATAACTTGATACAAAAAGCAAAGTTCAGAATAAGCAGTGAGCTTTATAAAGAGGTGCTTATGTTGGTGAACGAACAAGTTTAATCCTCCAAACATTTTTCTCTTGCCTGCTTTGGCTTTTTTATTTTTAAAATTGAGATTTGTCTCAGTTATTAATCAAGACGAGCATGACTTATTGGGACATTCTTGAGGAGTTTATTCAACTAAACAACATAACTGTTGACAGAAAAAAGGGAACTCCTCATCCGACATTTAATCATATGATATACCCGGTTGACTATGGATTTATCCGAAACACAAAATCAATGGATGGGAGTGGCATAGATATATTTATTGGTAAAGAGAAACCGCGAATGATTAGCGGAGTAATCTGCACTGTTGATAGAGAAAGGAAAGATTCTGAAATTAAAGTTGTTTATGGATGCAGCGAAACGGAAATTGATATAATACTCCAGTTTTTAAACAGTACCGATTCTATGAAAGCTCTTTTTATAAGTCGGCAAGAAAAGTAATTGCCATCTGTCCCGACAGATTCGCGAAACGAAAAACTGTGTAGACTTAAATCTCTTTAACTCTATTTCCAAACTCTTCCCTGTTTTCCGTTAGCAATTTGTATAACTTCGCGCCTCTCCAAAATGGCAAAGAAGAAATCACACCTCACCCCAACCCTCTCCGAAGGAGAGGGAGTAGATACAAAAGACACTCTTGAAATGGAGACGGCTGTTCAAGCCCCTCCTTCGGAGGGGTTTGGGGAGGTTGGATTAGAACCCGACAACATCGAAGTATTCGGTGCGCGCGTGCACAACCTCAAAAATGTGGATGTGTCTATTCCGCGCAATTGCTTTGTGGTGATAACCGGCATTTCGGGCAGTGGCAAAAGTTCGCTGGCGTTCGATACTATTTATGCCGAGGGGCAAAGGCGCTACCTCGATTCGTTTTCGGCTTATGCGCGGCAGTTTATTGGCAGTGGCGAGCGACCGGACGTAGATAAGATTACGGGGCTTAGCCCTGTAATCAGCATCGAGCAGAAATCCGTAAACAAAAACCCGCGCAGCACCGTGGGCACCGTTACCGAGATTTACGATTTTATGCGTTTGCTTTTTGCGCGGGCAGGCGAAGCGTATTCATACGTAACCGGTAAGAAGATGGTGAAATTTACCGATGAACAAATCATTGATACGCTTCTCACAAACCATAAGGATAAGAAGATGATAATTCTTGCACCAGTGGTGCGCGGGCGTAAAGGGCACTACCGCGAACTGTTTGCACAGGTGCAAAAGCAGGGCTACTTAAAAATTCGTGTGGACGGTGAGATTGTAGATGTCAAACCGAAAATGCAGGTAGACCGCTACGAGGTTCACGACATCGAACTGATTATTGACCGATTAAAAGTTGACGATACCGACAAAGACCGCGTTCGCAACTCTGTGGCGCTTGCCATGAAACAAGGCAAAGGATTGATGATGATGCTTGATAGCGAAACGAATGAAGTGTTTATGTTCAGCCGTCACCTCATGTGTATTGAGTCGGGCATTTCGTACGAAGAGCCATCGCCCAACACGTTTTCGTTCAACTCGCCCTACGGTGCCTGTAACACCTGCAACGGTTTGGGGGTTACGTATGAAGTTAGCCGCAAAGTAATTTTGCCCGATGAAAAAGTTTCGATTGCACGCGGTGGTATTCTACCGATAGGCGAGCAGCGAGACAATTTTATTTTCAAAGAGCTGAATTTGATTGCGAAGAAATTCAAGTTCAACCTCACCGATTCTATTTCAAAAATTCCTGACGAGGCACTCAACTATATTTTGTATGGCGATGCGGAAGAAGCCGTGTTTGATGAAGAAGATTTAATTATAGAAGATTATGACGATCGATGGTACACTTTGAACAAAGGCGGCTTGGTCGGCTTGCTAAAAAGATGTTTTCGTTTTACAACAAGCGAAGGAATTCGTAGTTGGGCGGAAGGATTTATGGAGCAACACACTTGCCCAAGCTGCAACGGCACACGATTGAAGAAGGAAAGTTTGTGGTTTAAGATAGATGACAAAAACATAGGTGAGCTTTCGAAGCTTGACTTAACCGATTTGCAAAATTGGTTAACAGGCTTAGATGAGCGATTGAACAAACGCCAGCAAACCATAGCGAAAGAATTGTTGAAAGAAATTCGCACCCGCATTGCTTTCATTCTCGATGTTGGTTTAGATTATCTCGCGCTTGACCGTCCATCTAAAAGTTTGAGCGGTGGAGAGAGCCAGCGTATTCGCCTTGCCACTCAAATCGGTTCGCAGCTTTCGGGCATCACTTATATTTTAGATGAACCGAGTATCGGTTTGCATCAGCGCGATAACCGCAAATTAATTACTGCGCTTAAACAACTCGCTGCAAATCCAAATACAGTATTGGTAGTAGAGCACGATAAAGAAATAATGCTTGAGAGTGATTACATTATTGACATAGGCCCTCGTGCAGGGGAACACGGAGGAAGAATTGTAGCACAGGGAACTCCTGAAGAATTCTTGAAACAAGGATCAACCACCGCTAAGTTTCTTTCGGGTGAAATGAAAATCGCAACACCGAAACACCGCAGACAAGGCAACGGAGATTACCTCGCGCTTAAAGGAGCAAAGGGAAACAATCTTAAAAATATAGATGTTGTTTTTCCACTCGGCACTTTTATTTGCGTGAGCGGAGTTTCAGGCAGCGGCAAAAGTTCGCTGATTAACGAAACGCTTTATCCGCTGCTGCACAACTACGTTTACAACGGCAAATACAAACCGCTCAAGCATGATTCGATTGAAGGGCTGAAACATTTAGATAAGGTAATTGAAATTGACCAGTCGCCTATTGGCAGAACGCCCCGAAGCAATCCGGTTACTTACATTAAGGTGTTTGACGAGATCAGAAAGCTGTATGCCATGTTACCCGAAGCAAAAATACGCGGCTATGCAGCGGGAAGGTTTTCGTTCAACGTAAAAGGCGGACGCTGCGAAGAATGCGGTGGCGGAGGAATGAAAATTATTGAAATGAACTTTCTGCCCGATGTAGAAGTGCAATGCGAAAAATGTTTCGGCAAACGCTACAACCGCGAAACACTGGAAGTTCGTTACAAAGGAAAATCCATCAGCGATGTATTGAACATGACGGTAGAAGAATCGTTGCCATTCTTTGAAAGTATTCCAAACATTTTCCCGAAACTGAAAACATTGAATGATGTGGGTCTTGGTTATTTACGATTGGGGCAATCATCAACAACGCTTTCCGGAGGAGAAGCACAACGCGTAAAACTTTCTTCCGAGCTTTCGAAAAAAGATACAGGCAAGACATTTTACATTCTCGATGAACCAACTACCGGTCTTCACTTTGAAGATATTCGTGTGCTGCTGGATGTATTAAATCGTTTGGTTGAAAAAGGAAACACCGTTCTCGTTATCGAACACAATCTTGATGTTATAAAAGTAGCCGACCATATTATTGACATTGGTCCCGAAGGCGGTTTCCGCGGAGGAAATGTAATTGCCACAGGCACTCCCGAAGAAGTTGCGATGGTGAAAGAAAGTTTTACTGCAAAGTATTTACGGGAAGAGTTAGGAATGTAATTACTCCGCAAGTAATTTTTGTAACTTATAAAAAGCAGCTACATTATTTTTTCGTTTCAACGATCGAAGAATATCACTTTTGTCGCGCGAACTGATATGCATGCTCATAGCAGCTTTTTCATCTTTCTTTTCTGTGGTGTATTCAAACATTACAAAATGAAGTTTACCGAGCAGTTCTTCGTCCATGTAATTTAATTTCTGGTCCGTGAGAAAATCCTGCATATTCTCCATGTTAGTATAAACTGTTCCTAGCGGGTCTGTAAAGCGAGAGAATAAAGTTTTCTGCGTCTGTTCGGCAGGCTCTTCTTGCTTCTCTGTATCGCGGATTTGAATTACGACCACCTCGCTTGTGTTTTGATTAATCCAGTCTTTAAAGGTTTGCAGAAACCGGAAAGTTGTTTCGACCCCCGTGTTATCAAGTGCTCCTCCATCCATTACATACGTTGGTGGCTCGCTGGGTAAAACAGGATTCGGCAGTATGAAAGGAAAGGTGGCATCCATGCGCATGGCAGAAGTAACCAGCAAATTTTTCCCGTCCTGCTCGTTAAAAAATCGGCAGAAATCAATGCCGTCAATCTCTAATTGATTATCGAGCGCATTTTTTCCATGCGGACGCATGAGGAAAGAAACAGGATGCGGAGAAATAAAATATCTGCGCGAATCATTCATAACCGTAGTATGATAAATAACTACAGGTACTTTGGCATTATACTCCGCTTCTTTGTAATCGCTAATTGTTTTATCAAACCGGAAATCAGTATTACGACAATAAAATTTTTCGAAAATGTACCCTCTGTCTTTAAAATATTCATACTTGCCCAACTTGAATTTATGAATGGGAAACAGGGCATCATTACTAAGAATAGATAAAGCTATAGGATTCAGCAGGTCCTTTGAAATGTTATCGGCATGTTTGGCATCCTGTATATTTACAGGGAACCCTTCTTTCTTTTGTAAAAACAATTCGCGCAGATAAGTAATGCTGAACATGCCTCCCGAAGCGCCAGTTGCCAAAAATGTTTTGTCAAATAGCCTTCCCTCTGTGAGACTATCGCAATTTTGCAAAACTGAAGTAACAAACATCGCAGCACGGACGCCACCTCCGCTCACATTAATAAAAACCAATTTGGGTTTTTTGTTTGCGTTGTGCGGGTCAGTATTTTTAGCTTTCCAGTTTTCGAGTATTTGAGTAAAATATTTTTTATCGCTTTCAATAATTGAGTCAGAACTCAGCTCTCTGAATTTTTCGAGCGTATAGGGAGCTTTTTTTGTTTCATAGTTCAACCCATAAGCACGATTCTGTGAGCCGAAAATATCATACTTCGTTAGCTGATTTGCAACGAGTATAAAAACGATGATGGCTACAGATCCCCAAGTGCCGGTCCAGTATAAAAACAAACCAAAAAGCGACATCAGCACACATAAAAAAAGTGATCCGCTCGCAGCAATAGGGATTTGGAAGAAGGGGTTCTCAATAAAGAAACCACTGGCTAAAAGAAAAGCAAAAGCAAAAAGCGAAGCCATAAATGCATTCCAATGATGCCTCCTGAAAACAAGTTGATGAAGCTTTGGATCGTAGTGGCCCACCGTGCGGGTATGTCTTAAATGAAATTTGTTTGTAACATAATAGTCAACGCGATTAATGTTCTGGGTTTCCATTTCATCGTTAAAAACAACCTTGCGCATTGATTTTTTTCTCCGCACTCTTTCTTTGTTCTCCGATAAAATATTTCCGGTGTTTTTGTTGGTGAGGTTGAAATAAATGGAAGTAACAAGAATGACAAAAGTGACACCCGCAATCAATCCGAGTATATCTAAAGATAACTCAAGAAAACTTTGATACTCGTATATAATTTGATAGCGGATAATGCTTACGATATAAGAGATAAAAAATATGAGCGGAATGATTGAATTATTAAGAATGAACATCCCCAGGGGATATTGCAGACTCGCCATAAAGGGAAAGAGATGGCTATGCAAAATATACATTACCACATTCCATGTAACGAACATAGCTCCCAAACCAAGTCCAACAATTGCGAAACTCAGGTAACCAACATTGCCTAGATACTCGGGATCGAGAAAAACAGCGGGGGCGCCTACTCCTGCACCAAACTTTCCAATAGCAATAGCAAAAAGCAGAAGCCAAAAGAATAACAAGAACTGATTTTTTTTGACAGACAGCAACAGCAACTGAACAGGGAACGAGTAGTAAAGGTCTTTCAGCAGCGTGAGCATCTATTGGTATTACGATACAAGAAAGAGAAAAGATGCAAACCAATAGTTGCAATAATCAACGTTTACAGGTTGCTTGTGCATAGGATGGTACAGCCTAAGGATTTTTGATAGAGGCAAGTTGAATGGTCCAGCCCAAGTCTATTTTTACGATGAGCGGAAACTTTGGCGATTCCAAAACATCTATTGTGTATTTTATTTCGCTGCCGCCCTGTAACTCCCAACCAGGCACTGCCACTAAATTATCGTTGAGACTAAAATTGAATTCGCTGATAGTGTTGCTCATGATTGTTGCTGTATCGTTGGCTCCAAAAATTTTTATGCTTGCCTGAGCCGAGCTGGCAACATCATTAAACACTTTTCTGCTGATGAACATGGCTGTTTCCATATCCAACTTTGTTTCTCCTCCGCTGAAATCTGTAAAGAGTGCCTCTGCTTTTGATACAGCATTAGCATTCATCGTTGTGTTTCCTTTTTTATTAGCAGGCTCGGTTGTTTCCCAATCCAAAGCAATTTCATCTCCGAGCTTTTTGATTGTGGCAATTAAGTGATATTGCTTTTCGCCCATTGTTATATCATAAGTAAGTATTGCGCCCGGCTTCATGGCTTTCTCGTAGGTATCAAGATCAGTAATATTTTGAGAAAATATGAAGGGAAAGGTCAAAAGTGAAAGAAGAAAAGTAAGCACTGTTCTATTCATGGCGAAGTATTTAACCGCAAAGAACGCAAAGAATCGCAAAGGAATATTATTGGGTTTCGATTGCGCCCATATCAGAAATTTTCCCATTTCCATTATTGAGTTTATCAACTCTAGGATTGCCAAAAATGTCAGTAGATAAAATTGTAGAACACTTATCAATCAACGGAGAGAAATATCCAACACTATCCCATGGCGTAAAATTTCCTTCATCTGCCTTTTTGAATTTCGGCTCTTGATTAAACAGAATATTATCATGAACAGCCGTAAACATATTGAAGGTATCTTCTTTCGCTTTTACATCGGAATAACGAAAAGTATTATCAAAGTCTGAAAGATCAGTTGGTGGGTCTTTATAATTATTAAATGAAATTTCATTCTCTAAAGTGCCATACAACACACAATTGCTGAAAGTGGTTTCAAGTTTTTGAGCAAAAGCAGTTACTCCATCCGAAACAAAATTACTGAGCAGCAAGGCTTCTTTCTCGTGGCTGATGTAACGCGAACCATTATTTACCATAGTGCAATGCGTAAAATTATATTCACCACCTAATCCGATTTTAATTAAGTGTTCGCCCGCTGTATGAAAGATAGAGTTGTTCGCAGTTATTTTTGCATTAAATCCGTAGACTGCGTTATCCTGACTATTTTTTACAATGGTATTATCAATTTGAATTTCCGGTCTGCCCTGTACTCCCAAATATTTATTTAAATCGTTACTTAATCCTGCACCGGCATAAATTCCATAGGAAGATTCATTTACCACGCAATGACTGAAATAACCGAAAGGCGCACAAGCAGATGTATTGTTTTTATCGCGCAAAAACACAATACCAAACCACTGCCCGGGTTTATCCTGATAAAATTCTTCGAGCCGCGCGCCCTGAAACACAATAGAGTCGCTCCAACTGCTGGCAAGTGCGCTTAAAGTTCCTTCTACAAAAATGGCGGAGTTACCGGCAAAGAAAATTTTACAACCCGGCTTGATAGTTAGCGTAGCTCCACATCGCACATAAACTCCCGGCACTGTGTCCTTACTAATGATTACATGCGGTAAGTCATTGTTCCAAATATCATTACTGGTAATTTCTTCCCCATAATGAAAATGTGCGTTTTGTCCGAATGCCTGTAAATGCACAATTGATTCATTCCCGTTTGCCACAAACGAAACATCATCTATAATTACTAAAGGAGTAGTGATGTTGTTGGGGTCTACGATTACTTCAACAGAAACATAAATAGAATCTTTGGCAGGAATCTCCACATCGGTAAAATGATCGCCACTCATACCATCTACATTAATATGAAATTGAGTGCCTACCAAATGTTTCAAGCGTATATCAGAAATCTTCACCGCTTTATTGGCAGTATTAAATACTTTGAACGAGCGAGTAACCGAGCCAAGCGTGGTAAAAACGGTATCGAATGTAAGTGTGTCCGTACTAAAAGTCAGATTGCCGTTTCCGAATTGCTCTTTGCGGCAACTACTATTGAGCAGCAGAGAAAAACTAAGAGCTGTTACAAAAGCAAAAAATAGAAATCTTTTTCTGAAAAACATGGTGCGAATAAACGAAAATGTGAAATAGAAATTGTACCTAAGCATATTTCGCAGTCTGTAATTCACTTCATTTTCTATATTCGCACCCCGACCGTCAGGCACACTTTCAAAATCTGACTTCCACCATTTCATGCCTAAGAATACTGCGATAAAGCACACCCTCATCATCGGGTCAGGACCTATTGTTATCGGACAAGCCTGCGAATTCGATTATGCAGGATCACAAGCTGCAAGAAGTTTGCGCGAAGAAGGAATTGAAGTAACACTTCTCAATTCCAACCCCGCAACTATTATGACCGACCCTGTGGTGGCCGACAATGTTTACCTCGAACCAATCTCTATTGAGAGCGTAGTAAAGATTTTAGAAGAACAAAAAAATCGCGGACATGTGATTGATTCGGTGTTGCCGACTATGGGCGGACAAACCGCGCTCAATCTTTACATGGAGGCGAATGAATTGGGCATTTGGAAAAAATATGAAGTAGCAGTTTTGGGAGCCGATTCAAAAGCAATTACGAAAACAGAAGACCGCGAAGAATATCGCAAGTGGATGATTGAATTGGGCATTGATGTTTCTCCGGGTATTACCTGCAATTCATTTTTGGAAGGAAAGGAAGCCGCACAGAAAACAGGCTTCCCCTTGGTAATTCGTCCTTCGTTTACGTTGGGAGGATCGGGCGGTTCGTTAGTTTATTTGAAAGAAGAGTTTGATGAAAAATTGAAACGCGGTTTGGAAGCTTCGCCTATGCACGAGGTGTTGATAGAGAAAGCCGTGCTGGGCTGGAAAGAATTTGAGTTGGAAGTAATGAAAGATAAGGTTGGAAATTTTGTGGTGATATGTACTGTAGAAAATTTCGACCCGATGGGAATTCACACCGGTGATTCAATTACCGTAGCACCGGCTATGACATTGAGCGATACCGCTTATCAGCGTATGCGCGATTATGCTAAGCGAATGATTTGCGATTTGCCGGGGTTTGCCGGTGGTTGTAATATTCAATTCGCTATTGACCCCGTTACAGAAGATATTATCTCGATAGAAATGAATCCGCGTGTGTCGCGCTCTTCGGCTTTGGCAAGTAAAGCAACAGGTTACCCGATTGCGAAGATTGCCGCGAAGCTGGCGATTGGTTACAATCTCGATGAACTGAAAAACCAAATCACTAAAACTACTTCTGCATTTTTTGAACCGGCTTTGGATTATACCATTGTAAAAATACCGCGTTGGAACTTCGACAAGTTTGCGGGATGCGATGATTCGCTTGGCTTGCAAATGAAAGCTGTTGGTGAAGTAATGGGCATTGGGAGAAGTTTTCAGGAAGCTTTGCAGAAAGCTTGTCAATCGTTAGAGAATAATAGAATCGGTCTTGGTGCCGATGGCAAAACATGGGTGAGTCCTGATGATATGTTGCAGGGAATTAAAGTGGCCTCGTGGGATAGAATTTTCCGCATTTACGATGCGCTTAAATTGGGTGTGCCTTTAAAATCTATTCAGGATATCACTCGCATTGACCCTTGGTTCCTTAACCAGATTATGGAGTTGGTGGAAATTGAAAAGCGCACCCGCAAGTTTCATCTGAAAGATTTGACTGCTGACTATATGCTTGACCTTAAAGAGAAAGGATACAGCGATTTACAGATTGCTTACATGGTTTCTTCTACCGAAGATGAAGTGTATTACTACCGCACCAAAGAATTAAACATTCGTAGAATTTATAAACTGGTGGATACCTGTGCGGCAGAGTTCGAAGCGTTAACTCCTTATTATTATTCTTCTTTCGAGAAAACATCTACAACGAATACAACCCTCGAAACCAACGAAAGCAAAGTTTCGGAAAAGAAGAAAGTGATTGTGTTGGGAAGCGGACCTAATCGTATTGGTCAAGGGATTGAATTTGATTACTGCTGCGTGCATGGTGTGTTGGCTATTAAGGAAGCAGGCTTCGAAGCCATTATGATGAACTGCAATCCTGAAACAGTTTCTACCGACCCCGATATTGCCGACAAACTTTATTTCGAGCCGGTTTTTTGGGAACATTTGCGTGAGTTGATTGAACATGAAAAACCTTATGGTGTGGTAGTGCAGTTGGGCGGACAAACTGCGCTCAAACTTTCGAAGAATCTGGAAGACAACGGAATTAAAATCATCGGCTCTTCGTACGATGCTATGGATATTGCCGAAGACCGCGAGCGTTTCAGCGATATGCTGAAAGAATTGAACATTCCTTACCCTCCTTACGCGGCTGCGAAGAATGCAGAAGAAGCATTGGAAGCTGCTCACTCCGTTGGTTATCCTGTGTTGGTTCGTCCGAGTTATGTGTTGGGCGGACAGCGTATGCGTATTGTAATTAACGATGAGGAGTTGACCCAAAGCGTAGTGAAGATTTTGAAATTCTTCCCCGACAATAATATTTTGATTGACCATTTCCTCGACCGTGCCGAGGAAGCCGAAGTGGATGCCATTTTCGATGGCGACCAGGTGGAGATTATGGGCATTATGGAACACATTGAGCCTGCGGGTATTCACAGTGGTGACAGCAATGCAGTGTTGCCTCCGTATAACCTGAGCGAAAATGTGATAGGGCAGATGCGCGAATACACCGAGAAGATTGCACGCGCGCTGCAAATTCGGGGGCTTATCAATATTCAGTTTGCCATTAAGAATGAGAAGGTGTATGTAATTGAAGCAAACCCTCGCGCCAGCCGCACTACTCCTTTTATCTGTAAGGCTTACAACATTCCTTACCTCAATTACGCTACTAAAGTGATGCTCGGGGTAAACAAACTCAAAGACTTTAAATACTTCAAGCGTCTGCTTGGCTATGCTATTAAAGAACCTGTTTTCAGTTTCGACAAATTCCCCGGTGTAAGCCGCGAGCTGGGACCCGAAATGAAATCAACAGGCGAATCTATCCGTTTTATCAAAGACCTCTACGACCCATACTTCCGCGATTTATATAAGAAGAAGAGTATGATGTTGAGCAGGTAGAGTTTTAAATTTAGATTTTAAATTTGTGATATGGCAAAATTGAATATCAAAGCTAAACTCAAAGTGTCGAGCGGAAACTTGGAAACCGGACTTTCACTTATTTCATTTGAAGAAGATGGTGTAACCATTCTTTACTCTCCCGCTTTAGATTTATCGGGTAGCGGTTATTCGTTGGTAGAAGCCAAAGCATCTTTTTGGGAAGCCATGAGCGAATTTTTTCGTTACACCGTGAACAAAAAAACACTGGCTGCCGAATTGAGGAGATTAGGATGGAATATCAAAGGCACCAAATTGAACAGAAAAATATCTGCGCCTGATTTTTCTACGTTATTAAAAAGCAATAAAGAGTTTCAAGATATAGTTACTCATAAAGAGTTTCGTAAGTTTAATGAAACCGTTCAGATACCTGCCTTTGCATAATGTCTTCGCACAAACTATCCAATGTTTCGTTGGCCGATTACCGGTTGTTCTTAAAGAAAACCGGATGCAAAATAACCCGCACCAATGGCGGACACGAACATTGGACACGCGCAGACCTTAATCGTCCCATCACCGTTCAAACTCATGTTGACCCTGTTCCTGAGTTTATTATTCGAAACGCATTAAGAACTTTAGGATTAACTAAACAGGGTTTTTTTGAAATTCTTTTTAATGATTAGGCCTTACTTCCGCGATTTGTATAAGAAGAAGAGTATGATGTTGAGTAGATAGAAATTTAAAAAGCAATTGCACTATATGTATCCCCCTTTGAAAAAGATGCAAATTTTTGTGATAGCAGGGATATTTTTATTTGTAGGGATATTTGGTTTTGTATTAAGTTTCCTCTTCCCAAATTGTAAAATGTTTTCGATTGATTTTTTTACTTATGGAATGATGGGAATGTTGGGCTTTTGCATATATGGTCTTGCTTTTTTGATACGTAATTTTATCATGAAGGAAAAGTGGAAGTGGTGATTCCTAAAATTGTAAACAGCGGGGAAATAACCGTATCTTTCGTTCAGGAAATTTATAATAATGAAGGAGAGATAACTGAAGTTCACGAAAAATATCCGGTAGATAAAGGGCATAAAAAATTGAAGCCATGATAACCAAACAAGCTATAGCACAAGAACTTTTAAAATATTTGAACCATCAAATAAAACTGGCGCAATTAGTTGACTGGGCAGAGAATGCAATTGTGCAAGGAGGCATAGAGCCAACAGATACTAAAGCCTTGATGCAAATATTAGGGCGCATAGCCGCTGCGGATGTGAAGGAGTTTGGCATACTGTGGGAAGACTGCGAAGGAATAATGCGCCAACTGGGCTACGAAATAAAAGTAGATGCTATGCTTGCCGCTTAACCCGTGAAGCCACCCGCCTTATTAAAGACCTCTACGACCCATATTTTAGAGATCTTTACAAGAAAAAATCAATGATGCTATCAAGGTAGAATTTAGATTTTAGAAGGCTGATTAAAGTCTCCCCTTCGGGGAGATTTAGAGGGGTCGATTTATATAAGAAGAAGAGTATGATGTTGAGCAGGTAGGACTGTGGGGGTTGCTTAAATTTCTTCTTCCTCTTTATAGGTTACAAGTTTATAAAGCAATGCAATTAAAGCCACGCAAAAGACCAAGTCCCCAAAATAGTCAGAATTTAGTTCAATCATTGATTCGCTTTGGTTCGAAGGATTGTAATAAATAGTAATTGTATCGTTGGTATGAAACTTTTTATTCACTTGCCAAAACGATGGACGTATAATTTGCGAACCAATGTAATCTGTTGCATCAACGGTGTATGAGTATGATGCGGTGTAATGATAATTTCTTGCTGATGGACAATCCTGCGTAGAAATAACAGTCCCTATTTCAGCATTACTACATTTAAATCTTTTGAAATATTCAACGATGTGGAAATCGTAAAAAGGAACAACAAGAATAATAGACACTATAAATATCGAAACCTTTAAGCTCCTTCTGCTTGGTTGACTGCTCATTTAATTTCGTTAGCATCAATATTACAATAACACTCCCAATTAGCACAAGAACTCAGCAAAGCATTTGAGCAAAGTTTCTTTTCTTAAATTAAAACACTTGCAATTTTATTCAACCCCTACGGGGTTGCAGGTTTATAGATTATCATTTGCTATAAACATACGACCCCGAAGGGGTCGCACAAAGAATAGCTTCACTAAACAATATTTCTTTCATCTTCGTTTCGCAAATGCCGCACATGGAATCTGCTTTACTTTCTTTCCGTAATTTAATTCAGCAGTTTGTAAAGCTGAGCGATGATGAATGGGAAATGTTAGTGCCGCACCTTAAAGAGCGCACTATTAAGAAGAACGATTTTATGCTGCGCGAAGGACAGCAGGGTAAAGAGCTGGCTTATGTTGTGCAGGGAACTATGCGGCATTTTTATACCCGCGATGGCGAAGAGAAAACCACTTACTTCTATTTTGAAAATTCGCTCACGGGACCTTATGTAAGTTGTATTACCGGTAAGCCCTCGCTGATAAGTTTTGAAGCATTAACCGATACGAAGCTTTTGGTGTTTCCTTATTCCGCTATGCAATCGCTCTATGTGCAAAGCCATACGTGGGAAAAATTCGGACGTGTGTTGGCAGAATATTTAGCGATGGGTTTAGAAGACCGCATGGTGGGTTTGCTCATGCTTAGCCCCGAAGAACGTTACCTGCAACTATTGCAAAGCAACAAGCAAAAAATTATTGAGCGCATACCGCAGCAGTTGATTGCCAATTACCTCGGTGTTACACCGGTTAGCTTAAGCCGCATTCGCAACCGCGTGCATAAAAAATAGCGCGCCCGCGTTTTCTTATCCTTTGTTAATGCACAGCGGTTTTGCCCTTCGCATTTTTGTATCCTAAAACAAAACAAAAATGAAAAACGTAATCGCACTCGAAGAATTAGCCATGTTTGCTTTAAGCATTATGGGCTGTTATTATTTACCGGTTCAATTTAAATGGTGGGTTTGGCCCATCTTGTTTCTATTGCCTGACCTTGGTATGATTGGTTATTTAATAAGCCCCGAAGTTGGTGCTGTTACTTACAACCTTTTGCATCATAAATTTATAGCAGTCGCAGTTTTTGCTATCGGCTTTATTACCGGCAACCATCCGGTAATGCTTGCCGGAATTATTCTGTTCGGTCATTCATCTATGGACAGAATGCTTGGATACGGACTTAAATTTCCTGATGGTTTTAAGCATACCCATTTGGGTTGGATAGGTGGTAAGTAGAATTATCTCCTCCTCATCACCCAACCTTTCACTCCGCTGCTCTTCACCACTGTTTCGTAAATCAATTCAAAACCAAGTTTTTGATAAATGGTTACGTTCTTCGGGTCTTCTGTTTTTAACCAGAATTCATTCATGCCTTGCGCGCGCATTTGTGAAATGCTTTCATCAATCAATTGCCGGCTGTAGCCCTTGCCCCGTGCAGAAGCGTTTACACCAATGCACCAGATGTATCCGAAGTTTTCGTTGGCGTTTTTTTTAATCCAATTGTCGAGCACACTGTCGTGATTTAC
>JBKJJB010000080.1:0-7563 GCA_046598235.1 Chitinophagales bacterium | reverse complement strand
CTGCAAAGGAATGATTATTGGTGTAAATTCGCATCAACAAAACCAAGATTATGCTATTCGTATCAGACAATGCCAAAAAGAAGATTGAAGAAATTATGCAGGAGCAGAAGATGACTCCCGAACATTTTATTCGTGTAAGTGTGCAGGGAGGTGGATGTTCAGGGTTATCCTACAAAATGGATTTTGACACTAAACTTGCTGCCGATGATCAGCAGTTTGAAGATAAAGGAGTGAAACTTGTTACCGACCTTCGTTCGTTTCTCTACGTGTGCAATACCACCCTCGATTTTTCTGACGGCTTAAACGGTAAAGGTTTTGAGTTTAAAAACCCGAATGCTTCGCGCACCTGTGCTTGCGGGGAGAGTTTTGCGGTGTAATTCGTTTCTACGATTTTCTGTAAGCGAAAGATTTTACCACCATCGCCATCATAAGAACTACTAAGAGTAACATTGTTAGCATATAGTACCAGTTTTTCGACAGGTACTTAGTAAAGTAATATTTCTTAAGCCGCTTGTCAACTTCATCATAGCCGGGGCTTTCGGCTTTTATCCTTTCGAATTCTTTTACTGCACTTTCCAAATCGCCCTGCTTCTCCAATGAAAGACCCTTTAGGTAACGTGCATCGGTAAAAGATGAATCAACAGTAAGGCAGCTATCGAAACATAATACAGCTTGTAAAAATTCTTTGGCTTGATAGAAATTTAATCCGCGATTATAGCAGGCGGCTTTGCTGAAAGTGTCTTCTTGAAGAGGAAGGGGAGTAGTGATTGAATCGCTTTGCGCTTCCAACAGTATTGAAAAGAACAAACAGGCAACTATTGGAAGTATGACTTTCACATTCGCTAATTCGCTAATTCGCTTACGCGCTCATTTTCATACAGTGGAAATTGCTTCATGTATTCATTCACTTCTGATTTCACTGTAGCAATCACCTTTTCGTTTTCTACATCCAGAATGATTCTTTCAATCCATGCGGCTATCTGTTGCATGTCTTTTTCTTTCATGCCTCTTGTAGTAGCGGCAGGAGTGCCTAGACGAATACCCGAAGTAACAAAAGGCGACTTATCATCAAACGGAACCATGTTTTTGTTGCAGGTAATATCGGCTTTTACCAAAGCGTTCTCTGCTTGCTTGCCCGACACATTTTTACTGCGAAGGTCAATCAGCATTAAGTGATTGTCCGTTCCGCCCGAAATAATTCCATACCCTTTTTCAACCATTGCATTGGCAAGTGCTTGTGCATTCTTAATCACTTGTTGCTGATAGGTTTTAAATTCCGGTGTAAGCGCTTCGCCAAAAGCAATTGCTTTTGCTGCTATCACATGTTCGAGTGGTCCACCTTGCGTACCAGGGAAAACTGCGCCATCCAATATTGCACTCATCATCTTCACTTCGCCCTTAGGTGTTTTCTCGCCAAAAGGATTTTCAAAATCTTTTCCTATCAAAATCACTCCACCTCTGGGTCCTCTTAAAGTTTTGTGGGTAGTGCTCGAAACAATATGACAATACTGTAAAGGATTTTTGAGCAAGCCCGCAGCAATCAACCCTGCGGGGTGTGCCATATCTGCCAGCAGCAATGCGCCTACTTCATCGGCAATGGCGCGGAATGTTTCATACTCCCATTCGCGGCTGTAAGCAGAAGCACCGCAAATAATCAGTTTCGGTTTTTCCGCCAGTGCGGTTTCGCGCACTTTATTCATATCAATTCTTCCAGTCTCTTTTTCTACTCCATAAAAAGAAGGAACATAAATTTTCCCTGAAAAATTTACAGCCGAACCATGTGTAAGATGTCCGCCATGCGAAAGATTAAATCCAAGGATTTTATCCCCTGGTTTAAGGCACGCCAACATCACCGCGGCATTTGCCTGCGCTCCACTGTGCGGCTGAACGTTCGCCCATGCCGCGCCAAACAATTTTTTCAAACGTTCAATAGCAATATTTTCTACCTCATCTACAAACTGACAACCGCCATAATAGCGTTTGCCGGGCAAGCCCTCGGCATATTTATTGGTGAGACAAGTACCCATTGCTTCCATCACTTGCGCGGAAGTGAAATTTTCTGAGGCAATCAATTCAATTCCCTCGCGTTGGCGGTGAAGTTCTTTCCCTATTAAATCGAAGATGGCGGTGTCGCGTGTCATGTGTAATGTTTTGTTTCATCCCGAACACTTTCGGGAGTAGGTGCGAAGATATATTTTGACACATCAGACAATAGGTTTTGCGGATACTTTGTTTCCACACATTTATTTACCTTTCCCTATGCAATTGTATATTGCACTCATGCAATTTTTCGGTATTGATGTAGAATTTTTTCTGTTTGCTCTTACCTTACTTGGTGTTGCTGTGTTTCATCACAGAACGTTGCAGGTAGCACTTGTTGGTTTGGCATCGGTTCTTCTTTACAAATTTTTCTTTACCGATTTTCAAATTCTTCATCATCTACAACAAGAGAAAAGCGATTTGCTTAATCTCTTCGGCTTGCTGGTTGGGTTTGCCATTCTTGCCAAACACTTTGAACACTCGGGTGTTCCTGCTAAACTGCCTCAATATTTACCCGATGACTGGAAAGGTGGGTTTCTTCTGCTTGTACTTGTGTTTATTCTTTCCTCCTTTCTCGACAACATTGCAGGTGCCATGATTGGAGGAGGAGTAGCACATGTGGTTTTCAAAAAGAAAGTTCACATAGGCTACATCGCTGCAATAGTGGCGGCAAGTAATGCAGGAGGAAGTGGAAGTGTATTGGGCGATACCACTACTACTATGATGTGGATTGATGGGGTGAGTGCGTTGGATGTATTACATGCTTACGCAGCAGCAATTCCAGCACTATTTGTTTTCGGAATTATTGCATCGCTGCAACAACATAAGTATCAGTCAATATTAAAAGATGAAATTGTAGGTGTAAAAATAAGTTGGAGAAGAATTGGTGTATGCGGGATGATTTTAGCCGGAGCTATTACTACTAATGTATTACTTGAATTTCCGGCAATAGGAGTTTGGGTAGCAATTATCATTGGTTCTTTTATTATTAAAACGGAGTGGCACGAAGCCAAACTTGCTTTACCCGGAACAGTTTTTCTTTTATCTCTCGTGCTCTGCGCGTCAATGATGCCGGTAGAACATTTGCCCGCAGCCAGCTGGCAAACTGCTTTCGGCTTAGGATTTATTTCATCTGTATTTGATAATATTCCGCTTACCAAACTAGCACTTACCCAAGGCGGGTACGATTGGGGAGTGTTGGCTTATGCAGTAGGTTTTGGAGGAAGCATGGTTTGGTTTGGTTCATCGGCAGGAGTAGCTATAACAACTTTATTTCCCGAAGCAAAAAGTGTAAAAAATTGGGTAATGAGTGGATGGCATATCACTGTAGCGTATGTGATTTCATTTTTCATTCTCATTTTCATTTTCGGTTGGCATCCTCATGCACCACATAAAAATACAGAGGTAACTGTAAACATGAGTACTGTAAGATAAAGTCCAAACATAGAAACCTTACTCTCCAAACTTCGTTTTTAATAAAGAGCATCTTCCTTTTTGAAAACGCTTCTATTATGAAGAACCTGTCTTTTGAAAAAAAATTAGTGGGTTCATTCCTCATTGTTTCAGCGGCATTTGCTGTTATGCTCTACGCTTTTTATTACAATACCAAAAGCATAAAATCAACTACTGAAAAGATAATTCAATCGCAGGAAGCGTTGCGTAACGGTGACATCAAGAACCCAGCAGAATGGCAACGATTAGAAATGCTGGAAGCAGAGAATGAAGCAAGCATGAGTTCTTTTGAAAAGGTGCTTATTACGCTGGTTGTTTTCATAGATGCCATTTTAATTTTAGTAGGAGCCATGATTTTTCAGAATCAGAGAGTTAGGAAAAAATATGAAAAGCAGTTGCGTCAATCAAATGATGAATTAGAATCATTCTCTTATATGGTTTCGCACGATTTGCGCTCTCCTGTTCGTGCAGTACTTGGTTTAACAGAAAGAATAAATAAAAAATATGAACCGGATTTTGACGATGAACTGAAAGAAATGTTTGAGCATATCGAAAGCAAAAGTCAGCGAATGAATACCATTATAGAGGATTTGTTGGCTCTTGCGCAAAACGGAAAGAAAAAATTAGAACCAAGCCCTGCCGACATGACTGAAATATTTACAAAAGCATGGAGCAACATTCGTCTTTCTATGCCCAACAAAGCAATACTCGAAATGCCTTTGTTGCCATACGTGATGGCAGATATTTCGATGATAGAGCAGGTAATAGAAAACTTATGCTCCAATGCGGTTAAATATTCTTCTCAAAAAGAAACTCCGATTGTGAAAGTGGGATATAGGCAAGAAAAAAATGTAACTACCTTCTTTGTGAAAGACAACGGTGCCGGTTTTGACATGAAAAATTACGGTCGTTTGTTTAAACCCTTTCAACGATTGCACCATGCTACCGAATTTGAAGGGACAGGAGTTGGGTTATTGCTTGTAAAACGAATAATTGAACTACACAGAGGGAAAATATGGGCTGAAAGCAAACCCAACGAAGGTGCTACTTTTTACTTTACGCTGCCTTCTAATTCATAATTCAGATAAACTATATCTTGAAACTCATCTCTACGGTAGCTCCTTTATCGGAGAATACTACCATATCGGCCAACTGCATCATCAGGAAAACTCCGCGACCGCTTGTTCTTTCCAAATTTTCGGGAGCAGTAGGGTCGGGAAGACCGTTATAGTCAAATCCGGGACCCTGGTCTTTAATAATGAAGGAAAGATTTTTACCGCGGTCATCTACGCCATATTGAATCTCTACTTGCTTTTTTTCATTGCCTTTATTGCCATGCAACATAGCATTGTTAGCGGCTTCGGTAAGCGAAATAAGAATGTTGCCATATACATCATCGCCAATATTTACTTCATTGCGAAGGTCGTCAACGAATTTTTCTACGATTGCGATGTTTTCGGGTTTAGAAGCAAACTTTATTGATTTCACTGTTGTATTTGAGTTGGAACGAAAATAAAAGAAAAGGCAGAATAACAAAATCTTTTACTGATTGCCGATAGTAATGTTTCGGAAATATTTTTCCGCTAAACTTTTATAGTATGGTTTCAAAGAAGGAGGAACTGTTTTGTAAAAGTCTACTTCGCTTTGTTTTGCTTTTAAATATTCTTCAAGCGAAGGCGGCATTTTGCGTTCAACTTCTTTACCTGTATTCGATTCGCGTTCCTGCTTTTGGTCACGCTCACGCTCTGCATTTTCTGCTTCCAGTAATTTATTGAGAATATCCTGCTGACGTCTCAATGCTTCGGTAGTCAGATTTTTATTTACCAGCTCTTTTTCGGTTTGCTCCATCTTCTTGATGGCTTCACCCAAATCGCCAAGCGAGTTTTTGCCATCCTTATTTTCCTGTTGATTTATTTTTTCAAGTTCTCTGCGAATTTGCGATTGCATTTGCGCCATTTCTGCAAACTCTTTACTGTGTTGACCTTGCTGTCCGCCCTTTTCTCCTTTGCCTTCGCGCTTCATCATCTCTCCCATTTCCTGCATTTTATCTTTCAACTGTTTCTGCATTTTCCCAAGCTTTGGCAATCCTTGTCCGGGCTTCTTACACTTCATGCACATTTTTGGTTTGCCATCCTGCGGCTGGCTCTCACTTTGCTTCTCCTGCATTTGCTGTAGCGCCTCGCTCAGCATCAGTGCGAGATTGTTATAGCCCGTCATTACAAACTGCTCATTACTCAGCGCTTTTACCACATTGCGGTCTTCCATATCGCTGATTGCCTTACCGAGATATTTGTTGATACTCGTGATTTCTTTAGTAACAAACGATTTGATGTCAGCTTGTCTTTTCGCAACAGCATACAGACTATCTTCCACCATTTTGGAGTTTTCTTTAATGCGATGTTGCTCTTTCATCAGCGAAACATATTTCGGATTGTTGATGTTGGTTGCCTTTACATCATTCATCAGTTTCTCTTCATCAAAAGAAAGCTGTACAATGTTTTCAAGAAGCTGACGGATTGCCTGCATGTCTTCGGCATTTTCTTCCTCTTCCATTTGCTGTTTCATATCCGAAAGCTTTTGCGAAGCATTCTTCATATTGTTGGCTGCACTCTTCTGATTTTTGGATGCTGACTGATTTTGTTTCGAGTCCATGTCCCCTTTCGCATCCTCCATTTGTTTTTCGGCAGACTCCAAACTTTTCTCTACGTCTTTAAAATCCTGTTCGCTCTTCGTTTCTTCATTCAGCTTTTTCAAATCCTCTACATCTTTCTTCGCGTCTTTCAAATCTTTATTTAATTGGTCTTGCTGCTTCTTTAAATCTTCCTGTGCTTTATCGTCTTTTGCTTCAGGATTTTTTTCTGCCTGCTTAGAGAGTTCTTCCTGCTTTTGTGCGAGCTTATCTAACTTATCGGCAGTCTCCTGTAATTTCTGGTCGAACTCCATCTTCTTGAACAATTCGAGCATGCGGTCTAATTCCTTTTGCACGTTCTCGCTGTTCGATTGCATATCATCCATCTTGTCGAGGGCATCTTTCTTCTGCAATTCTTCGAGCATCTTTTGCAGCTTCTCCATCATCTCTTTCATCTCTTTGTTCATCACCTGGTCGGCAAGTTCTTTTAAACGCTCCTGCTTCTGAGCAATTTCAGGATTCACATCTTTGAATCCATTCTGCTTCTCGAAGTTGTTATCCATCTTCTTTTTAATCTCTTCGATTTGCTTCTGCAGTTCTTTTTGTTTCTCTACACTGTTATTCAGGTTCTTCTTGTCTTCCCAATTCAGATTTTGCTTTTCCTGCAGTTTATCTTTCATCTGCTGCAATTCATCTTTCACATCCTGCGCTTTCTTCATCGCATCTTTCAAATCCTCTTTCAGTTCTTTGTTATCCTTCGCGAGTTCTTTATTCAACTCATTCATAGATGGCATCGCGAAATTCATCATCTCGCTTTTGGTTGACTTGCTTCCGTGAATGCCGTCATTGTCCCACACTTCGAAATAATAAATGAGTTTGTCACCGGGCTTCACCGAAAAATCGGAAAGCTGCCAATAGTAAGAGAAGCGTGAAGATGCACCACCACTGAAAGGAACATTAATGCTTTTGATTACCGAAGTAGTTGAATCGGCACGGGTTAACTGATAATTGAAGGTGAGATTGCGCAAACCGTAGTCATCAGAGATTTCACCCACGTAGTAATAATATTTCTGTGTAGCAGAATCGTTTTTCTCCATCACCGCAATCACAGGGTATAAATCGGGAGTGACATTCAGCGAATAAGAAGCACTGTCGGCATTTTTTACATTGTTATTAGAAACACGGAGAGTGTATTGCGCACTTTGCAAAAATGATTTGCTGAAAACAAATTCTTCTTCACCGCTTCGCTTAATGTTGTAAGCCGAATCGCCTATGGCGAAAGTGATGGACTCTACATTTTTCGTAGTGAACCTCCACGAAAGTTTTGTTCCCGCAGGAATAACGAGGTCGCCCATGTTTTTGAGCACTTCATCTTTTCTGCCGGTGTAAGAAGGATAATTGCAAGCCACTTCGAAGTTGGTGATAACAGGTTTTGCTACTAC
>JBKJJB010000370.1:0-4727 GCA_046598235.1 Chitinophagales bacterium | reverse complement strand
TAGTTTTTGACGAAGTACGTTCATTTTAATTACAGTCAATGTCAGCATACTGACATTTCAGAGGAATATCAATTTGTGGCTTTGCCTAATGCTATTATACTTTGTGTAATCTTGGTAAATACCTAAGAAACATTACGTGATTAGGATTGGAATGTGTTTCGCTAAGTGCAAAATCGTGACTGCCTATTATTTCAAACCCATTTTTTTCATAAAACCGTACCGCTCTGTAATTTTCTTTCCACGCATATAACCACATACCTACTTGGTTATTCTTTTTCGATAATTCAATATTGAATTGCAAAAGTTCAAATCCCAATTTTAAATCATAAAATTCTTTGAGCAAAAAAAGTCGGTCTAACTTAGTAATATTCTTCACGTTCAAAGTTGAAATTCCCTCATTCAAAATAATTTTAGAATACCCTGCAATTTTCTCCTCAGAATAAATGAGGTGGAAAATATTTTTAGCATCACTTAATTCAGCTTTCAATATTTCTCTCGTATATTTTCCATTTATATACCTACCAATATCTTCCAACGGAGCACTGCTGCCATGCGATTCTATAAAAGATACTTTCCCGATTTCGGCAAGCAATTCACTATTTGCTTCATTTGCCTTTTCAATTTTGCTCATGGTGCTTCATAAAATTTGCAAGAATTAAAAAAAAGAAAGCCCATCATACCCTGATGGACTTTCAAATTACCAAGCGACAAACAACTCCAACTAAAAAAAACAAGTATGAAACTCTTTTACTCAACAGCTACCGGACAATTAACTAAAGCCGCACCCGTTACTTTTTGCGGTGCCGCCTGTGCCGTGCTTAAATTATTTACACTGCCAAAACTTGCATTGTCATACATATTTACCGACCACAAAGGAGAGTAAAGAGCATCTGTAGAAAGCGTAGCTAAAACATTATGTGTTTGCATAGTACCACTTTCAACCACAAAACCCGAAGGTGGTCCACCGCCAGTTAAATCAGGGTTGATATTAAACGTTACAAAAATAGGCGAAGTAGGAACTACAGTTCCTGTCAATGCTTTTTCTTCAAACGAAAAATAGAAAACCAATTTATCCTTATACCAACCGCGCATCAAAGCGGCACTTCCACCCCCAACTCTTTTTGTAGCCGTTGAACCTTCAGGCGCAACCGGACAATTTACAATCATAGTAGTTGGTGTTACCGTATATCCTTTCGAAACAACTCCTGCATAAGAAGTAACTGTGTTCGCTACATAATCCGAAGGAACGGTTACTTTATTTACAATCCAAAAATCATTGTAATCCGTTTCACCGGGTATTTTGTCAATAATATTTAACTGACCTGCCACCGGTGTAGTTTCCCCATCTTTAAACAAAACCCAAATTGGGGCGGGTGTGCTTGACTGCACATCAAAATTGTAATACTCCACCACCTGACCGCTGCCGGTTGGTTTAAACCCTTTGGTTATAAAAGGTGGGTTATCAAAATTAATTGCTGCATTGGCAGCAGGCAACCCGTTCGATGCATCCCGAACCATTAGGTGTCCGGCTGTGGCACTAAAACGGTCAACAGAAATTCGCTCGGCAGTATCAGGATTTTTTGCAACATCCTTTTCTTCCTTTTTACAAGAGTGAAGAATGAGTAACGATAACAAAGCAACGGAGGTAAGCATGATAATCTTTTTCATATTTTATGTTTTTATTTAAAAACGAAAAAGCACAAATGCCATAACAACCTATGTCAGCATTCTGACCAACTTTTATAAAAAAAAGTCCGTCATACCCTGACGGACTTTCAAATTATGATAAGAGAAGAAAAAACAACAATGAAATTCTCCTACCGGTTGGAGTTTTACGGTTTTACCTTCTCGGCAAAAGAGGACACTCGAAATAATTAGGCATTGCGTCAAAATCACTCAGGTCCAAATCTTCTACAGTGCAAGCCGATGAATACTTGCCGGGAGTAACCGTAGATTTAATAACATTCAAATGCCAGCGACCTCCATTAAAATCCTGGTCGCCCGGTTTTGTTTCCGAGATGAGGGGAACTCCGTCTGCATAGCCGCCCGGATTCATATACAGTTCATCAAAATTACCCTGAGCCGGATTAAAAGTTGCGGGAGTTACCACCCCGTCAAACTTTTCACAATCTGCCCAACTTTGCGGTCTCGGTAATGCCTTATTCGAAACCCCCGAACTGTGTTCGGAAAAAATTGACGACCAATACTCACCATTAGTGACACTTGCTGCTGGATCGGCTGGCGGGTTAAGTATTTCTTTTTTTTGACAACCGGTAAAAACCACCACTGCAATAGCAATGGCCATAAGCAAACTTGTGCGTTTCATAATCTTTGTTTTTAGTTAAATAATAATTGATAACAAAGGATGACAATTATGGATAATCGCAATGTCAGCATTCTGACCATTTCAGAAGTTTTTCATTTTCTCTATATCGGGTAGGATAATTTTTTTGTTGTCAACAAATTTAAGCAACCCGGCATTTTCCATTTCATTAATAAGTGTGGTAACCGTTTGCCTCGAAGTGCCTATAAAATTTGCAATGTCTTTATGAGTTAAGAATCCCTGAATTTCTATCACCTTTCCTTTTTGCTTTCCTTCATGCAAAGCGTGCATTAAAAAAAAATTGACCAACCTTTTGCGTATATCCTTCTTTAAAAACAACGCAAATTTATTCTCAATCATTTTCAATTTCTCTGCCATCAGATTAGCGTAGTTGATTGCCAACTGAGGTTTTGTTTGCATTAGCAACTCTATATCGGCTGTAGTTAGCGAACAGACCATCGCTTGGTCAGAAGCAATAACAGCATTTGCGGTGTTATCCGTTTGCATATTACTCAACGATAATTTACCGAATAAATCTCCCTCTTCAAGCAATTCAACAATAGTTTCATCAGTGCTGTCGCCATAATGCAAAATTTTTATTCGTCCTTGCTTCAAAAGAAAAATCCGGCTCAGCACATCACCTTCGCTATATATCACATCGCCTTTTTTCAAATGACTGTGAGTCATCATGGCGACTATTTTTTCTACATCTGCCGGTTCTAATTTCTCAAACAATTCAATATCCCGTAAATGCCAAAACGATAAAGACGGCTGCATAATTTATATTTAAGACAAAGTAACGAAAACTGCTCCCATATATTTTCAAACAGCGTTATACTTTTTCTTTGCTGATGCTAATTCGTGCAATCCGTGGCTAAAAATTGCTCTTGTATTTATTTTCCAATTTCTAAACTTTATTTGTGCTGTAGTTTCAGTTGACTATTCGTCCAAGTTTAAAATACAAAAATCAAAAACCATGAACTTTATCCGCACCCCCGATACTGCTTTTGAAAACTTACCCGGCTATTCTTTTTCTCCGCACTATGTGGAAATAAACAGAGCGCGCTTGCATTATATTGATGAAGGAAGCGGGGAAATAATTTTGTGTTTACATGGCGAACCGAGTTGGAGTTATTTATATCGAAAGTTTTTTCCGGTGCTTACAAAAAACAACCGCGTTATCGCTTTCGATTTTTTCGGTTTCGGCAAATCCGATAAACCAACCGATGAAAAAGATTGCACCTACCAATTTCATTTCGATACGCTTAAAATCTTTGTAGAGAAACTCGATTTGCAAAACATTACACTCGTAGTGCAAGATTGGGGCGGCTTGCTTGGCTTGCCTTACGCCAGTAGTTTTCCCGAAAGAGTAAAGCGATTGGTAATAATGAACACCGGCTTACCCAGCGGCAGAGGAATAAGGAGTATCACCGAATTGCTTAAAGGTTTTTCATTTTTTATGTGGCGAAGAGCATCCGGTGCATTAATGAAAAAACCTGTAGGCACTACCATTGCAATGGGCTGTAAAACAAAATTACCCCGCGAAGTAAAAAACGCATACAGCGCACCTTTTCCTGACGATACCTACAAAGCGGCTGCAAGAAAATTTCCCTATCTCGTTCCAACTAAACCAAGCGATGAAGCCACACCTTTTATGCAATTGGCGCGACAACAATTAGCAACTTGGCAAAAGCCCGTGCAAATAATTTTTTCAGATGGCGACCCCATCACTGGTCACTTAGACAAATTCTTTTACAAACTAATTCCAAGCGCATCAAACAATCCAATCATCAAAATTCAAAATGCGGGTCATTTTTTACAGGAAGACAAAGGCGAAGAAATTGCAGAACATATCAGCAATTTCATTTTGAAGACCCCTTAACTTCACACTTCACTAATTACCTCTTTCCACAGCTAAAATACTGCCAATTTGTCCTTCGGAATAACCACCACGACTTTCGGAACTGTCACCATATCCTTCGGAGCGGCCACCGCCAACTTCGGAAGAACCACCGAGAGCTTCGGAGCGACAACCGCGAGTTTCCAAACGCTTACCGGACAAATTCAAAATCGAGCGTTCCGACCAAATCCAGGCAACGCATCAAAAAAAATACACTCTTGCAAGCCGCAATAGGCAACCCATGAAGGATTAGTAAATGACCCCGATGTAATTGTCAAAGCCTTTACCACCGAACTAAAGAACATCCAAAAAATAGAACATAGAAAAATAGCACAACTAAAGGTGACTGCATGAGATCTAAAACCTTTCTTTCTGATATAAGTGGTTTTAAATTGAAGGATGAGGCACATAACCTCTGTCGGTATGTTTGCCTTTCAATGTTTGTTCTCTTCCATTTCATGATTCTTTATCTAAATCATAGTTAAGCGATATATCAATTCTTTT
>JBKJJB010000403.1:0-5443 GCA_046598235.1 Chitinophagales bacterium | reverse complement strand
AGTATGATTCAGGCGGTAAAGTAAAATATGGCTCTACTCATTTTGGCATTTCCATTGGATACCAATTTGTAGGTGTCAAGAAAAATCACTGGGTAAGAAAGAAAGATTCAGAGAACTATCTGTTCAACCCAAGGTATTGAAAGAAAAACCCACATCACAACTGACAGACAATAAAAGCGATCATTGAATTCGCCCGTGTTGGTGTTATAGCATCGGCTCCCGAAATAAGTTCGGGACAAGTTCTGCGATGCATCACCAACAATAAATAATTTTCCCTTTTGCTCTTGACAGCTCTTCTTCTGCAATTTATATTAAGTCTTTCATGGTGATTTAGGTTTTCGCGTTGGCTTGTGGTGGGTCAACGCGATTTTTTTTGCATCAATAAGACTAAAACCGATTCATCGCTTTAAGCGATGGAATCGGTAAATAAAAAAAGGCGGGACAAGCCCGCCTTTTTTCTCTCATGTAGTGTGTGTTTATCTTACTATCGAAATATGTTTCTTGTAGTTTCCTCTTTCGGTTTTCAAGGCAAGTATGTATTTGCCTACTGCCAGGCGCGATACATCTATCATAGTTTCGTTTGAGGTAATGTTTCTTCTGGCTACTATTACTCCTGCTGAGTTGGCAATAAAAATTTCGCCACTGTTTACCACCTGTGTTCTTACACGTATGTAAGAGCTGGCAGGGTTTGGATATACCAACACATTGTTATCGGTAAGTTCAGAAAAACCCGCAATAAGCTGGCTCACACAAATAGGGGTGGTAGTGTAGCGGCAGTTGTTTGAGTCTTTCACACGCACAGTATAGCAACCTTCAGAAAGATTATTAAATGAAGGAGAAGTTGAATACTCCACTCCATCAAGTGAATATTCATAGTTCCATGTACCACCCGTAGCGGTAACTGTAATAGAAGCATCGTTGCTGCCTTCTTCACTTAAGTTGGTATGTGTTTCGGTCACTTCAATAGCCACCGGTTCAGAAACGGTTTGCGAAGTGCTTGCCGAGCAATTGAATATATCGCGCACAACAACATTGTAAATTCCGGCAGGTAAACCTGATAGGTCTTTTGTTTGCGCCAGATTACTCCACTCATAAGTAAAAGGAGCTACTCCGCTATGAACAGTCAGATTGATAGAGCCGTTTTCAGAACCATTGCATAATGTATTAGTAGCAGTAGTTGTAAGTGTAACAGGTTCAGATTGTGTTAAGGTGATAGATGTAGAGGCACTTCTTCCTGAATTATCCCATACAGTTACCGAATAAGTTCCGGCAGCCAGGTTTGATTGAGAAGGAACAGAATTTAGCGTGTTGCTCCAACCATAAGTATATGGAGGAATGCCGCCTTCTATCAATAGAGAAATATTTCCATCAGTGCCTCC
This sequence comes from Chitinophagales bacterium, assembly GCA_046598235.1. Taxonomy (GTDB): domain Bacteria; phylum Bacteroidota; class Bacteroidia; order Chitinophagales; family LD1; genus Bog-950. The sequence goes on along the minus strand of JBKJJB010000403.1, from coordinate 4,064 downwards.
GTGGCATACAGGATTGTTGGCTGAAGGTTTAATTATTAATCCGCCTATTTCATCAACTACAGAAAGTGAATCAAAATCAACAAAGTAATCTCCGGTGCTGCCTCTTGTTACTCTTATCATAAAGTAAACATTCATACCAGTACCGGCTTCTAACGAAAACGAAACTTTTTTGAAGTTACCGGTTACGTTGTGATTGGTTTCGTCAATAGTAGCTATTGGTATATAAGTAGCCGATTGTGCGGTTCTTCCTAACAGTTCTATCTTATCGCCTGTAGTTAAAGTAGCGGGCAAACCCGGATAAGAAGCACTCTCCATAATCCTGTATTTAACCGAGAAAATGGACGATGGAGTTAATGGACCTATTAAAGGAGAAACCAGTGAATCTTCTGTATTTGAATTATTCATCCTTGCCGATACACCCTTACTAAGGCTGATACCATGCGATGGGTAAACAGTCATATCGCTGTTATAGCCGCCCTGCGTTCCCAGTTCAGTCATATCGGTATATGTTTCAAATCCGTCAGCGAGAGGATAAACTTGTGCTGTTGCGCAAATGCTTATTAATGCAAACGCAAAAAGTAGAACCTTTTTCATGAATAGTTTTTGTTTTTAAGAAATAGATAAAAATCTCCGTTACCAGACATTGCTGAAATTCAGTAACGTCTGCATGTGATACGGCAGGGAAAGAAAAAAGTTTCTTTTCTTCTGTTAGAAGGGGATATTTATTTTACTGGGTAGGCGATTAAATCAAAATCATTTCCTTACGGTCGATTACACAGATGAAAGACAAAGATTTCACAGATAAATCGGTGAAATCAATCTGTATTATCCGTGTAATCGTAACGAAGTTGTTCTTCTTTTCCTTAAGAATTATTTTAAAACTGAAAGGGAGATAACTATTTAGTTGGCTAAACAGTTCTCAAGTGCAGAATCATAAATATCTTTCCATTCGCCTGTGTTGCCCCATCTTTCTTTATCAATATAAAAGAGAGAAGAAGTAACAATGCCGATGTTGGAGAACTCCACATCGTGTTTAGAAAGTATATCAAGGAAAGCATCTTCCTTATTTTCTTTTACGGTAACCACCACTCGGCTTTGTGCTTCTCCAAACAGAAAAGCATCTTTACGAATTTCAGAATCGGTTTCAATTTCAAAACCCTTTCCACCGGCCATTGCGCTTTCAAGCAAAGTGATGAACAATCCGCCTTCTGAAATATCGTGAGCAGATGCTACTACTTGTTCATATATCAACTCTTTAGTTGCATTCTGCACCTTTACTTCGGTATCTAAATCAAAGTAAGGAGCGGAGGAGTTGGTTACTTTATGGTGGTTCACTAAATATTCGGAAGAAGAAATATCATTTCTCATTTCACCAATTACATAAATGCGATCGCCACTGTTTTTAAAATTGAGCGACATTACTACTTCTCTATCTTCTACAACGCCTATCATTCCAATAGTTGGTGTGGGGAACACCGCACCGCCTTCGGTAGATTGATTATAGAAAGAAACATTACCACCCGTTACCGGAGTGCCGAATGCTTCGCAGGCAACACCCATTCCTTTAATAGCATTTACAAACTGCCAGAACACTTCAGGCAGATAAGGATTGCCGAAGTTGAGGCAATTAGTAATAGCACTTGGCTCACCGCCACTGCATACAATATTGCGTGCTGCTTCCGCCACTGCAATCTGTCCACCAACAAAAGGGTCAGCCCACACATAGCGCGAGTTGCAATCTACAGTTACAGCTAATGATTTATTACTGTCGTGAATTCTAACAATAGCCGCATCGCTCGGGCGGTTGGTGCTTGCATTTGCAATGCCAACCATAGAGTCATATTGCTGATACACCCATTTCTTAGAGGCGATATTCAATTGTGCGGCAAGTTGTTTACCTACTTCTTTTAAGTCTTCCGGCTCTTCAATTGATTCAATGTCGAACTTTTTGTTTTCTTCAAAGTATGCTGGCTCTTTGTATTCTCTTTCATAAACCGGAGCACCACCACCTAATACTAAACTCTCAGCAGGAACATCTGCTACTAATTCTTTGCCCATGAAATATTGCAAACGATCGTCTTCGGTTACTTCACCTATAACAGCACAATGCAAATCCCATTTTTCGAAAACTGCTTCTACTTCTTTTTCCATTCCTTTCTTAACCACAATCAACATTCTCTCTTGTGATTCAGAAAGAAGAATTTCCCAAGGCTTCATATTCGGTTGACGAGTAGGAACTTTATCAAGCCATATTTTCATTCCGCTTTTTCCTTTTGCGCTCATCTCGCTGGTGGAGCAAGTGATACCTGCTGCTCCCATATCCTGCATTCCTACTACGGCACCTGTTTTAATTACTTCGAGCGATGCTTCAAGCAATAGCTTTTCAGTAAATGGATCACCTACTTGCACAGCGGGCAAATCTTTAGCTGAATCTTCTGTTATATCTTTTGAAGCGAAAGCCGCTCCATGAATGCCATCTTTACCGGTTGATGAACCAACTATGTAAACCGGGTTTCCTGCACCTTGCGAAATAGCAGAAACTGTTTCCCCGATTTTTACAATTCCCACACTCATTGCATTTACCAACGGATTGGTTTGATAAATGGGGTCGAAATAAACCTCTCCTCCTACAGTAGGAACTCCAAAGCAGTTTCCGTAATCGCCAATTCCTTTTACCACACCTTTGAGAAGATACTTTGTTTTATCATTTTTTAAATCGCCAAAGCGAAGTGAGTTAAGCGAACAAATAGGACGCGCGCCCATTGTAAATATATCGCGGTGAATACCGCCTACTCCTGTAGCTGCTCCCTGATATGGCTCAAGTGCTGATGGGTGATTGTGTGATTCTATTTTGAAAGCGCAAGCAAGACCATCACCTAAGTCAACTAATCCTGCATTTTCTTCTCCTGCTTCTACAAGCAGATGTTTCCCCTTGCGAGGTAAAGTCTTCAGCCATTTGATGCTGTTTTTGTAAGAGCAGTGTTCGCTCCACATTACGCTATATATACTTAGTTCATTAAAGTTAGGGGTTCTGCCGAGTATCTGTTTTATCTTTTCAAATTCTTCGGCAAGTAATCCTAATTGTTTTGCAGTTTCTACGGTGGTTGTTTCCTGGTTGGCTGTTGCGCTCATATATTGGTTTATGGTAAGTGGCGAGGTTTAAGTAAAATACAACTCATCGCTAATCTTTTTTTGTGGAGCAAATTTAGTTTTCTAATTGCTTTTTAGAAGCGGTGTGGATAAAGATATGAATAGCAAACATCTATTGCTCATAAACAAAAAGCCACTGCTTTTGCAAGTGGCTTTTTGTTTAACACGCTTTATTGCTTAAGCTACTGCTTCCATTACAGGTTTTTTCAACTTGTAAGTTTCACCGTGCTGAGTGTAATCAAGTCCTTCTTTTTCATTATCAACACTTACTCTTAACGGAACTATCATTTCTGTAAGTTTATAAAGCAGGTATGAACCTATAAAAGTAAATGAAACAACAATTACAATGGCAAGAAGATGGTAAAGGAAAGTTGTAGTTTGACCGTAGAAAAGACCTACATCCTTTGCAAAGAATCCGGTAAGAATCATTCCTGAAATTCCTCCAATACCGTGGCAAGGGAATACATCCAATGTATCATCTAAACTCGATTTGTTTTTTGCACGAACAGCCAGGTTACTTACAATTGCAGAAATAAATCCTACAAAAAGTGCCTGAGGAACGGTAATGAATCCTGCTGCAGGAGTAACGGCAACTAAACCAACCACTGCACCTATGCAGGCTCCAATGGCAGAAATTTTCTTGCCTCTGGCAGCATCAAAAAATATCCAACTCATCATGGCGGCAGCACTTGCAACCACTGTAGTTGCAAAAGCGGTAACTGCAAGCGGGCTAGCCCCTACTGCTGAACCAGCATTAAAACCAAACCATCCAAACCAAAGCAATCCTGTTCCTATAATTACGAAAGGAATGTTAGCCGGTTCTGAATGTTTGCTATCTCCAAAAGAAGTTCTTGGTCCTAAAAATATGGCACCTGCAAGAGCGGCAACACCGGCACTCATGTGTACCACTGTTC